>DWUW01000178.1 GCA_019120525.1 Candidatus Eisenbergiella stercorigallinarum
TGGAAGCGATAGAATAAATTCAGGCAGCCACTGGATATAAACCCTTTTTATTCCGTCTGGCATCCTTTCTCCCCTCCCGAATATGAGAAATCCAGCCCGTTCCTTTCCGCCCATTCTTCAAACATCTGCCGGTAAACATCCCCGCAGACCATATCAAAATCCTCATAAAGCCCCATGTCACGCAGTGCCTCGACAAAAGGCTTCACATAATCTCTGCGTCTCAGGACATTAAACAGCCGCTTCCTGTCCTCCTTGTCTTCCACACATTCCTTCACATAAAATCTCATGATACTCTCATGATCGATCTCCTCATAGGAAAGAAAGCGGAAGTTATTTTCATCTTTTTCCGGGATCCTGGCATTCTCATCCAATGTTTTTAGCTGAATCTCCGAGACAGGATATCCATCGAAAACATTCGTATCCCTGTGATAGAAAAGCATCTTATATTTGTCGTCCATGTACAGCATCAATTCTGTGACCGCGCTCATTTCCCTTCTCCTTCTGCGTGCGTTGACCATCTCTTTTTTCAAATGTGACCTCATCACGGAAGATTTCCTTCCGCCAGGATATACTTCCATTATAAAGAAAAGTAAGGAGGGACTCAATATGAGATTGAAAGATAAAATCGCGGTCATTACCGGCGGAAGCCGGGGAATCGGTTTCGCCACCGCCGACAGATTTCTGATGGAAGGCGCCGCCGTCATCCTGACGGCAAGCTCACAGGCCTCTGCCGACCGGGCTGTTAACCGGCTGAAGGAGAAATACCCGGAAGCTGCGGTTTCCGGCATCAGTCCCGATCTGGCAAGCCTCGACTCCGTAAAAGAGGCATTCCAAAAGGTCATCGCCGAATACGGACGCATAGACATTCTGGTGAATAATGCCGGCGTGTCGGAAAGCACTCCTTTTCTGGAATATACCGAAGGAACCTTCGACAGGGTCATGGACCTGAATATCAAAGGCGTGTTCAACGCCTCCCGCGCCGCAGCGGAAGATATGGCGAAAAGAGGCGGGGGCGTGATCCTTTCCACCTCCTCCATGGTCAGCATTTCCGGCCAGCCCGGCGGCGTTGCCTATCCCGCGTCCAAATTTGCGGTAAACGGCCTGACGATCTCTCTGGCAAGGGAGCTTGGCCCCAAAGGCATCCGCGTCAACGCCGTGGCTCCCGGCATCACGGAGACAGACATGATGAAAGCAGTTCCCAAAGAGGTTATCGATCCCCTGATCGCCCAAATTCCTCTGCGCCGTCTGGGCCAGCCCGAGGACATCGCCAATGCTTTCGTGTTCCTGGCTTCCGACGAGGCCTCCTATATCACCGGCGTGGTGCTGAGCGTGGACGGCATGGCAAGAGCCTGAATTGTCAGAAAACCTGTAAATGATAAAAGGGAGTGCCGCATACTCATGTTGATCTCTATATGGAAGAATCCTGATAAAACAGGCGAATGGTACCTGGTGAAGAATCCCACACTTCCGCCGATTGACTTCATTCCTGCAGCGCGTCCAGCTTCTTTTCATCCAGAATCGTGATCCTGCCCCGGGACAGCCTGACCAGCCCCTCGCTCTGAAAATAGCGCAGCATCCGGGTAATGACCTCCCGGTGGGAGCCCAGATGGTTGGCAATGGCTTCATGGGTGAGCTTCAGCTCCCTGCTTCCCTCAATGGCGGACTCCTCCAGCAGAAAAGCCGCGACGCGCTTATCCAGACTTTTCCACATGATCTGTTCGATGAGCCACATCACATCGGAAAACCGCGCCGCCATCAGCTCGTTGGTATAGTTCGCCACCGGCGCGGATTCCTCCATCATGCCCTGATAGACTTCCGCCGGGATCACCCAGAGCTCCGTATCCTTTTCCGCTTCGATCGTCACATCAAACTGGATGGAACGCAGCATGCAGGATGCGGAAAACAGGCACATATCCCGGTCAAACAGTCGGTAGATGGTGATCTCCCGCCCCTCCTCCGAAAGGATAAAGGCGCGCAGCTGCCCGGACTTTACCAGGAGCAGCCCGGTGCAGTCCATGCTGCCGTTGTGTATGACGGTTCCCTTTTTTACTGTCCGGGTCCTGACCGCGCCAAGAATGCGGTTTTGCTGTATGGGGGTCAGTTTTCCCCATACAGGGAAATAGTCTGCGAAATCCACAAATGGTGCCTCCTGTGTCAGAATCTTTTTCTTTATTTAACTGATTGGGTGGTTGATTGGGTGGGATTCACACCCCAAACCGATATTCCTTTTCTTTCCTGTCCTTTACGGCAAGTTTGAATTCTCTGATGACCATGTCCGCAACCGTATCAGGCTCCAGTCTGGAATTATCAATTTTCATATGATTTTTAAACCAGAACTCATCTTTGTCCGTATTCAGCTTATGCTTCTGAGCGGTGCTCAGAAGATCAGCCCTGCTCCACTCGACATCCCTCTTGGAAGCCTTTCTCTGCATCCGGTAAGGCGTTTCATTCCTTTGAAGCCTTATCTCAAGATCTGAATAGAGCTCAACAAAATAAAAATTACCGCCATTGGAGGTAAACAGCTTTTCCAGCCCCGTCAGATATTCCTTTTCTTCGGCCATTTCAAATGCGCACACGTAAGTAAAAAGCAGGTCGATATCATGCTTTACTGCCAGCTCAAATACTTTTTCTCTGAAAATGACATTCAGTTCTTTTTGAGCGGGTGTGGCAAAGCCAAATATTCTGTCTGATATCTCGATACTGTCATGGTTCGTCATCAGATTATATTTTATTTTATCCCTTATACTTTCCGCAACCGTCATTTTCCCAACGGCCTGCGGGCCGCATACAATGATCAGATTTGCCATGGCCCTCCTGTCATCCATCTTCTTTTCAGCAACAATACTCCCGCGGCCTCTCCTGATCCACTGACGGGCGGCTCCGATTTCCGCCCTGTTTACCGCAGATATTTCCGGATCTGTTCCGCGGAATCCGGGAAACGGACGCCGGCCTGTACGCTTTTCTGCGGGTCCATCGCCAGATTACGCGGGCCATTCTTCCCTTCGGCTGGCTCTGCCAGCTCTCCCAGGCCAAAATCCGCAAGCACGGACCGCACCGTCTCATACATGCTCCCTGAAGCGGGGCTTCCAAAATTGTAGATCCCGGCCGGAAGGTCCCAGGCCGTTTCCATCCGCCGCGTCACTTCGTTCACATCCGTCACGCCCCGGTGATCCGTCGTCAGAAAAGTTTTTCTTTTTTTCTCCCGGATCATCTCCCTTAGCGTAACGGCCAGGTTTCCTTTTCCCTTCCGCCTCTCTTCCTCCGTCAGCTCCCCGTACATCCAGGTCAGACGCAGGATCACGCTGTCCGGCTGCTCCGCAAAACAGGCTTCCTCCGCCAGCAGCTTATGCTTCCCGTAGACCGGAATCGGACGGCAGGCCTCCTCTTCCCGGTGCGGCAAAAGAAATGCCTCCTGGCTCTCCCCTTCCTCCTGCCCGCAAAAATACACCTGATCCGAGCTGCACATCACCATCCGTGCCCCGGCTTCCCGGCAGGCGTGCGCCAGGTTCCGCGTCCCTTCCACGTTCACCCGCAGGGACAGCTCCGGCTCCCTCTCGCAGGCTCCCACATCCGAAATGGCCCCACAGTGAAGGAGTACCTCAGGCCGGAAGTCCCGCACCGCCTTTTCTGTTTCCTCTTCCTTTGTAAAATCCAGCTCCCCGTGCGAAGGGGCCCATACCTCATATTTTTTCCCATAATAAGCGAGCAGGCGGCTTCCCAGAAAACCGCCCGCCCCTGTCAGCAGGATCCGCATGCTTTTCTCCTTTTACGCCAGCATTTCATCCTTCTTTGCCAGGATCTTTTCCACCGCCGCGCAGGCAGGACAGTCGCAGTAGGCCGCGCCCGCAGCCTTGATTTCCTTTCCGTGGGCCGCAACCTCCTTCGCCTTTTGGGCGCCGAAGATCTCCGCTCCCATTTCCGACTCCGCAAGGCTGATCAGATCGTCCACGGTAACGATATCCGCTTCCAGCTCGGCGATATATTTCTTCGTCTCCTCCGCCTCGTTTTCCGTTTCCACCGCGTCCAGCCAGGCCTGCGCCGCGTCCTTCGCCTCTTTGCTGCAGCTGAATGCCTCCATCAGCGCGTGCGTCTGTTCCACTACATAATCCAGGACTTCTTTTTTCATAGATCGTAACCCCTTTCTTTCCGTCTGCGTTTATCTCGCCATTGTGCCGGACAGGATGATGCCCTGCGCAATTATTGTAACAGGAAGCGGGCCGGAAATCCAGCTTCAGATTTTCCGATCTGTTTTTTATTTCCCGCCGCATCCCGGTACGCTTCGTTCCCGTGGTCGAACCAGTCTGTTCTTACAAATTTGTTTTTACCAGTCTATCACATCAAAAAATTCCTCCATATTGCTGCCTTTACAATCAAGTAATTCCCATTTCACATCTGTTCGCCTGATTGCAATTTCAAAATTCTTTTTCTTCACAGAATATGTATTTTTTACAAATTTTTCTTTTCCCTGAATCTTCTGAATCAAAACCTGATAAGAACGCTCACCATTATTCAGG
>DWUW01000179.1 GCA_019120525.1 Candidatus Eisenbergiella stercorigallinarum
CTGACCCGCTCCAGAAGTCCCAGCATCTCGGTACCGGCATTGGAAAAATCGAGATACTGGAAGTACCACCGGAAGGTCAGCGGCCCGGGCAGCAGCGTCCCCAGGTTCAGGCCGAAGGGCTGCATAATAAACAGATCATTCATGCCGAAAATGTAATTGATGCTTGTGTAAAAAAAGGCAATAATCACGGAAATAATATAGCTGCGGTTCAGAAGCACCACCAAAAGAATGCAGGGCAGCGCTCCGGCCCACATCATGATCCCCTGGCCGATTCCCACCCAGAAGAGCCTCCAGAAGCCCTCCGGCGCCCAGCCTGCCGCCGACACAAGGGCCAGGTTCACCAGTCCTCCCACAGCCATGAAGGCGGCGGAAAACAAAAACAGCAGCAGCATTTTTGCCAGAGCCAGGGACGCTTTGCTTACGGGAACCGTCACCAGATTTTTGAGCGTATCATTGTCCTGTTCTTCAAAGAGAAGATTGGAGGCCAGCACGACCAGCGCGGGCATCAAAAGCAGATAGGCGCTCATCTGAAACAGGGCCGCCATCATGGAATCCACTGCTTCCCTGCTGCTTGTAAACTGCTTAAAATCAGGCAGAAACAGAGCGTAGGCCAGCGGAATCAGGGCAGACACCGCCGCGGCGGCGAAAAACAGAGGCTTTCTCCGCAGCTTGGCGAGTTCACAGCGCAAAAGCTTAAGCAATGCCCTCACCCCCTGTCACCTTTTTGAAATAGTCCTCCAGGGTCTCCTCATAAAGATGAGCGTCCGACACGGTCAGGCCCGCCTCCACAAACAGCCGGACGGCCGCGCCTGTTTCCAGGCCGGAATCCCGGACCGTCAGCTCATTCGTATTTCCGATGGCAATGTCCTGGACTCCCATCTGCTGTTTCAGGAGCCGGGCCGCCGTTTTCGGGTCTGATACCCGGAAGCAGAAATATTTACCATTCTTCCGCTCCAGCTCCTCCAGGCTCTCCTCTTCCAGCAGCACGCCATGGTCAATGATGCCGATGTCGTCCGCCAGCAGTGAAATTTCAGAAAGAATGTGGCTGGAAATCAGGATGGTCTTATCCATAGCATCGCACAGCTCCCGGATAAAATCCCGCATTTCCGCGATGCCGATGGGGTCAAGGCCGTTGATAGGCTCGTCGAGGATCAAAAGCTCCGGATTGTGCATGACTGCCAGCGCGATGGCCAGACGCTGCTTCATGCCGAGAGAATACTGGGAAAACAGCTTTTTATCCTTGTATGGAAGGTTGACCACCTCCAGAGCGTTTTTCACATATTTCGGCTTTTTTAATCCCCGGAGAGAGGCAAATATCTGTAGATTCTCCGTTCCGGTCAGATTGGGATAAAAACCGGGAGATTCAATCAGGGAACCGATGCGAGGCAGGATTCTCTTTTCATTGCCCCGAAGGGGTTTTCCAAAGATCTTTACATCGCCGGAAGTGGGCGCGGTCAGTCCCAGAAGCATCCGCATGGTTGTCGTCTTTCCGGCGCCATTGCGCCCAAGCAGTCCGTAGATGCGGCCCTTTCTCACATGAAGGGAAAGGCCGGATACGCTGAGCTGCTCTCCATATTTTTTCGTGAGCCCGCGGGTCTCAATCATGTAATCGTTCATAGACGAATACCTCCTTTTCGTGATATCAGCAGAATATCACTCCCACCTTGAGTTAAGACTGAGCGATCCTTAATTTTTCTCTGAGATTTCCGGATCAGAATAGCCGGATGGCGTTTTCAGGGGTATAATACAGACAGCGCCGGTGTGCCAGGAACGGACTGTGCCATGTCCTCCGGGGGATGTCATGCGGCGCTGATGAACGATTGCGAAAGGATGGAAAGCTATGGAAGATCACAGAATCTTACTGGTGGATGACGACCTGAACCTGTTGGAAATGCTGCTTTCTATTTTTACAAATGCAGGATACCATGACCTTCTTGCCGCCTCGTCAGGGGCCGCGGCCCTTCAGCTGTGGAGGGAGCAGAAGCCCGATCTGATCATTCTGGATGTCATGATGCCCGGAATGGACGGCTTTGCCGTGCTCCGGGAGATCCGCCGCACAAGCCGCGTCCCCGTTCTGATGCTGACCGCCCGCGGCGAGGCGGAGGACCGCATCGAGGGCTTGGAAACAGGAGCGGACGACTATCTTTCCAAACCTTTTCTGCCCAAAGAGCTGCTGCTGCGGACAAAAGCCATTCTCAGCCGCGCCTATCCGGAGCAGCAGCGCCAGGTCGAACTGGCAGCTTCCACCGTGGATCTGTCCCGCGCGGAGGTATGGAAAGACGGCGAAACGCTCTCTCTGACCGCCAAAGAGCTCCAGCTGTTTGAAAAGCTGTTTGAAAATGCGGGGCGGATCGTGACCACGGGAATCCTGTGCGAGACCATATGCGGAGAGTTCTGGCAGGGGTATGAAAGCACCCTCTCCACTCATATCCGGCACCTGCGAGAAAAAATAGAAGAAAACCCCTCCCAGCCCGTTTCCCTGATCACGGTAAAGGGCCTGGGCTACCGTTTGAACCTGAAGGAGGAGAAGCCATGAATCCTGTACAGCGCTTTTTCCGGCGGTACATTTTTTCCACGCTCCGAATTATACTGCTTTTCATCATCATTAACCTGACCCTGTTCTTTCTGATTATGGTGGCAGGAAGCATGAGCGATTCCGATACCTCCTTCTCTGTCCAGGAGCTTTCCGGGCATGTAACGCTCCAGAATGGGGTCTGGGCAGCCGACGATACCGCTCTCTCCCTGATGGAGGAAAGCGGCGCCTGGGCCATGCTGCTGGACCAGAATGGAACTGTGATCTGGCAGCAGGATCTGCCGGAGGAGCTGCCCCGATCCTA
>DWUW01000180.1 GCA_019120525.1 Candidatus Eisenbergiella stercorigallinarum
CTTGCCGCTGGCGCGAACCGTGCCTACATTTCCCAGGAGGATATCCGGAAGGCCTTTGTCAAGGTGGGCATCGGGACGGAGAAAAAGAGCCGCATCATCACGGATAAGGAAAAGAAGATCACAGCCTTCCATGAGGCGGGACACGCCATCCTTTTCCATGTGCTTCCCGATGTGGGGCCGGTCTATACGGTATCCATCATTCCCACGGGGAACGGGGCGGCCGGCTATACCATGCCGCTTCCGGAGCGGGACGAGATGTTCCTGACGAGAGGACGCATGGAGCAGGAGATCATGGTTTCCCTGGGCGGCCGCATCGCGGAACAGCTTATCTTTGACGATATCACAACGGGCGCTTCCAGCGACATCAAAAAGGCCACCAAGATGGCGCGTATGATGGTCGCCCGGTTCGGTATGTCGGAAAATATCGGCGTGGTCTGCTATGATGACGATGATGATGAGGTGTTCATCGGACGCGACCTGGCGCATGCCAAGGCCCACAGCGAGATGATCAGCGGGGAAATCGATAAAGAGGTGAAGCGGATCATTGACGGCTGCTACGCGCGGGCAACGGAGCTTATCCGGGAAAACATGGAGGTACTCCATAAGTGCGCAAAACTGCTTCTGGAAAAAGAGAGGATCAGCCGTACGGAATTTGAGGCGCTGTTCGAGGAAGAGAAGCCTTTTTTTGAAAATGCCTGAGACACAAATTGTGCATATCATACAAAAATGAGAAGATGATTTTGTGAAGTTTGTGAATTCTGAGAATGTACATAACGGGTTCGGTTTGCTATTATAATATGCGTAACCCCCCCCAATACATTATATAGTTTTTGCTATACCCCATAAGAAATACCTTCTCTAAAAAAGACAGCTTACGCTGTCTTTTTTACTTTATCACGGAAAGTCTTGATTGTCAGATGGGAATCAGTTAAAATGGGAAGGAAAGGGTGGAACGGCTATGAATTTTGAACGTTTCCTTCGGGGAGAACAGCATCAGTACATCACAGGAATGCGGCCTGTTCTCAGCAAAAGAGCTTTATTCAGCGATACTACAGGGAATTTCATATCGCCGGCGGAACCGGCTCCGTACAGTGAAGTGACCATACGGTTCCGGTCCAAGAAAAACAATCTGGATCGGGTATTTCTGGTATGCCAGGGAGAGAGGAATCTGATGTTCAGGGTTTCGTCAGATTCTCTTTTTGACTATTACGAAGTAAAATACCAGCTGGATAATGAAAAGATTACCTATTATTTTGAAATACAGGCCGGAAGGGCCAGATGCTACTTTGATACCAGAGGCGTGGTGAAGCAGACGGAGGCGCATTATTATTTCTGCATCATTCCGGGATTTTCCACGCCGGACTGGGCCAAAGGCGCGGTCATGTACCAGATCATGGTGGACCGCTTCTGCAACGGGGATCCCTCCAACGATGTCCTGACAGGGGAATACCGGTACATCGGCGACAAATCCGTTCGGGTGGAGGACTGGTACCGCTATCCGGCGCAGATGGATGTGCGCAATTTTTACGGAGGAGATCTGCAGGGCGTCCTGGACAAGATGGACTATCTGCAGGAGCTGGGGATCGATGTGATCTATTTCAATCCGCTGTTCGTTTCCCCCTCCAACCACGGATATGACATCCAGGATTATGACAACATCGATCCTCACAAGGGCAGGATCGTCAGCGACGAAGGGAACCTGCTGGAGGACTGGCAGACGGAGAACCGTTTTGCCTCCCGCTACATCGACCGGGTGACGAATCCGAAGAACCTGGAGGCCAGCAACCAGCTTTTCATCGAGCTGGTGCAGGAGGCGCATAAGAGAGGGATCCGTGTTATCATCGACGGCGTGTTCAACCACTGCGGCTCCTTCAACAAGTGGCTGGACCGGGAACGGATCTACGAGGGCAGAGAAGGCTATGCCAACGGCGCGTTCATTGACCGCAACAGCCCGTACCACAGTTTTTTCATGTTCCATGACGAGAACCGGTTTCCCTATAACACCACCTACGACGGCTGGTGGGGGCACGATACCCTTCCCAAGCTGAACTATGAAAATTCCAGAGAACTGTACGAATATATCATGAAAATCGGCGCAAAATGGGTTTCCCCGCCGTTCAACGCGGACGGCTGGCGGCTGGACGTGGCGGCCGATCTGGGACGTTCGCCGGAGTTCAACCACCGCTTCTGGCGGGATTTCCGCCGCGCGGTAAAGAACGCGAACCCCAATGCCATCATCCTGGCGGAGCATTACGGCGACCCTTCCTCCTGGCTTCAGGGCGACCAGTGGGACACGGTGATGAACTACGACGCCTTCATGGAGCCGGTCACCTGGTTTTTAACGGGCATGCAGAAGCACAGCGACGATTACCGGCCGGATCTTCTGGGAAATGCGGAGAGCTTCTGGGGAGCGATGGGCTATCACACCGCCTGCTTTGCCACCCCTTCGCTTTTCGTGGCGATGAATGAACTGTCAAATCATGACCATTCCCGTTTCCTGACCCGGACGAACCGGAAGGTGGGACGGATGAATACCCTGGGCCCGGAGGCGGCAAACGAGGGGATCAATAAGGCGGTGATGCGGGAAGCCGTGCTCATCCAGATGACCTGGCCCGGAGCGCCCACCATTTATTACGGCGACGAGGCCGGTCTGTGCGGCTTTACCGATCCGGACAACCGCAGGACCTACCCCTGGGGCAGGGAGGACCAGGAGCTGATCGCCTACCACAAGGCCGTGATCCGGATGCACAAGGAGAACGAGGAATTTAAGACCGGTTCCATCAAATGGATGCTTTCCGACTTCAACATGATCGGCTACGCCCGCTTTACCCGTACGAACCATTCCGCCATCCTGATCAACAACAACGACCACGAGGTGACGAAGGAGGTTTCCGTCTGGGAGCTGGGCATTCCGAGGGACGCGAAGCTGACCCGGCTGATGCTGACGGACCGGAACGGTTTTACTGCAGAACCGGCATTCTATCAGCTGAAGGCGGGAAAGGTAACCGTTACCCTTCCGCCGGAATCCGGAATCGTGCTCCAGTACCGGGATCCTGTCCGCGAGAGGCGGGAGGACGCCTGGGGAAGCCGAAAAAATTTCTTGCAATTCACGTAAAACTATGATTAAATAGATATGCTGAGCATCCGGCCCATCGCGAAGCGATTGGAATGGCCGGATGCCGTTACAATTCTGCCGAAGGCTGAATTGTAACAGAATCAGCGGCGATTTTCACCTGCGGTCTTTTCTAAAAGCATGGATGGATTCCCGAGTGGCCAAAGGGGACAGACTGTAAATCTGCTGCAAATTGCTTCGGTGGTTCGAATCCACCTCCATCCATTTCCACGGCGCGATGCCTGTAAAGGGCAGGAAGGCGTGTGGAGAAGCGCCGGCATGGCGGAATAGGCAGACGCAAGGGACTTAAAATCCCTCGGGGGCAACCCCGTACCGGTTCAAGTCCGGTTGCCGGCATCTAAAAACCCCGTTATTTCGGGGTTTTTTCTTTTTTGTGTTGCATCATTGCAAAATGCCGCTTCACGTCCTCGTCTGAGGGGATATAGAGGTCTGGCCGTACCTTTTCGGCAGAGCAGTATTGAGAGCGAAATCGGGACGCTCAGCGCGCAGGACGGCTATTTCCATTCTCCCAACTATATATAGTAGATTCAGAAGCTTTAAAACCTTTGCTTAAGAGGAAGAAAAATAGAAAATCAGGGAAGACAGGTTTTGCTGACATTTTACCGAGAATTCACTCCAGCTATATGAAAAACGTAATACATCAAAGGTATAATATGATCACGGAGAGGATTGCCTATGATTCTGATTTTATCTGATTTCCTGGCATATTACCTGTATAACATCAGCCGGTTTTGCCGGAGGAAGTGTGTCGCTTTGTGCCACTTTTTCCCCAGGACCGGCTTTTTGTCATATCGGGTATCAAACTCCTGAGATGATGTGAAACGTTTGAAAGGAGAAAACGCTATGCAAAAAACGTATATTCTGGATACCAATGTTCTGATCCAGGCGCCTTACGCGCTGCAATCCTTTGAGGACAATCATCTTGTATTACCGCTTGCCGTCCTGGAGGAGCTGGACGGATTGAAAAATGCAGAGGGGGAAAGAGGCGCGAACGCGCGGCAGGCAATCCGGTATCTGGAATCACTGCGTACGGCGGGAAACCTGCTGGAAGGGGTTTCCCTGCCTGGCGGCGGCACGCTGCGTCTGGAAGTCAACTGTGTGGACGTGAAGCTGCCGGAGGGCTTCCCGGAGCACAAAAACGACAACCGTATTTTAAAAGTCTGTATTGGCCTGCGAAACAGGGAAACGCCGGTTATTCTGGTGACAAAGGACATTATGGTACGCGTCAAGGCGCAGATGCTTGGAATTTCTGCAGAAGATTTTACCACCGAACAGGCACCTGTCAGCGAGGAACAGTATACAGGGCGGTGCGAAGTTTTCGTTGCGGAAAAGAAATTTGAAGATTTTAAAAAGAAACATATTGCGCCTGAGGATGTATACCAGGCAGGCGAATCCGGCGAAAAACTTCCGGTCACGCTCGTGCCCAATCAGTTCGTCATCCTCAGGGAGGATCAGTCTGCCAGGAAAACCCAGCTTGGCCGTTTTGACGGAAAGAAAATCGTTCCGCTCGCCTTTCAGAAGAAAAAGCCCTATGGCGTTTCTCCAAGGAATGTCGGTCAAAAATTTTTACAGGAAGCCTTGATGGCCGATGCGGAGAAAGCGCCGCTGGTGATCGTAAAGGGTATGGCCGGTACGGCCAAAACCTTCTACACACTGGCTGTCGGGCTGCACACCATACTGGAACAGGATGAGCCCGCTTACCGGCGTATTTTGATCAGCCGGCCCAATGCCCAGTTCGACGATGACATCGGCTTCCTTCCCGGAGATGAATCGGAAAAGATCGCGCCTCTGCTTCGGCCGGTCATCGACAATCTGGAGCTTCTGGTGGATCAGAATGAGGAGGAACGATTTGTCGATGAGCGCAGCCTTTCCGGGAAGGTGGAAGAACTGTTCGACCGGGGGATTGTGGACGCCCAGGCTCTCAATTTCATACGCGGCCGGTCGATTTCCAAAACCTACCTGGTTATCGACGAGGCGCAGAACCTGACGCCCAAACAGGCCAAGGGGATCATCACCCGCGCCGGGATGGGCACCAAGATTATCCTGTTGGGCGACCCGCAGCAGATCGACCACCCCCTCCTGGATGAACGTACCAACGGCCTGAGTTACGCGGCGGAAAAAATGAAAGGCAGCCCGCTGTGCTGGCAGGTCACGATGTCCGCTGAGGAATGCGAGCGTTCCGCCCTGGCGCTGGATGCGGTAAAAAGGATGTAAACGGATTTGATATTATATTTACAGGGAAGGTTGATAACGACAGGGGTGATATAACACAGATTTTACTTTACTGTGATAGAATTCTTTACATAATATATGGCAAACTAAACATAGGTTATTGTCGGAAAGGGATCGGTGTATCCTCAGGCGATGATTTGCTCTGACAACAAACCGGAAAAGGGGTCTGTATATGATGATGAAAAAGCGTCTTGCCGTTTTGCTGCTTACTTTTTTCGTGATATTGACCATGTGTAGCTGCAATGATAAAAGCACGGGCACAGGGGAAGCCGACACGGTCCTGGGCCGCGGCAGCTCAGTGCTGCGGATCGTTTCCGGATCGGAAAACTCCGAACTGGAACCGATCCTGGAGGAATTTGCAAAGCAGGAGAATATCCGCATTGAAATGACCTATCAGGGATCGCTGGATATCATGCGCCTGTTGGGAGAGGAAGACATCCCTTATGACGCCGTGTGGCCGGCCAGCAGCCTGTGGCTGACAGTGGGAGACACAGAACATCGGATTAAACACGCTGAGTCGATTTCCATTTCGCCGGTGGTGTTCGGCATACGCAAAAGCCTGGCGGAGGAACTGGGATTTGTGGGATGTGAAGTGTCGGTAAACGACATTCTGGAGGCGATCCGGGGCGGCAGGCTCCGTTTCTGTATGACCAGCGCTACCCAGTCCAATTCCGGCGCCAGCGCATATATCGGTTTTTTGTATGCGCTTCTCGGCAACCCGGAGGTCATTACATCGGAGGATTTACAAAGCGAGGAACTGAAGGCGCAGATGCAGGAGCTGCTCTCCGGCGTAGATCGTTCTTCCGGCAGCTCGGACTGGCTGAAGGATATGTTTTTGCAGGGTGATTACGACGCCATGGTGAACTATGAGTGCCTGATCATTCAGGCCAATCGGGAACTGGAAGAGCACGGCGGGGAGCCACTGTATGCGGTGTATCCCTATGACGGCCTGTCGTTAGCGGATTCCCCGCTTGGCTATGTGGACATGGGGAACGATAAGCAGGAGGAACTGTTTTTAAAATTGCAGGAGTACCTGCTGTCGGCGGACACGCAGAATAAGATCCAGCGCACCGGCCGCCGTTCGGGATATACGGGGGTTTCGGAGAAAAACAGGGACGTGTTCCGGACCGACTGGGGCCTGCAGCCCGACAGGGTTCTTTCTCCTATCAAAATGCCGGCTGCCGACGTCCTGTTTGAGTGCCTGAATTTATACCAAACCGACTTCCGTAAGCCTTCTCTCACCGTGTACTGCCTGGATTATTCCGGCAGCATGAGCGGCGAGGGCAATGAGCAGCTGGTTCAGGCGATGGAACAGCTGCTGATACAGGAGAATGCCCGGAAAAATTTCCTGCAGGCATCGGAAAACGAAGTGAATATCCTGATCCCTTTTAGCGGATACGTTATCGGCACTTATACTGCCACAGGCAATGGCAGTGAACTGGAGGCGCTTTATGGCAAAGTGAAGGATCAGGAGGTAGGCGGCGGCACCGACATGTATGCGGCGGCTGTCCGGGGGATCGAGATGCTGGAAGAATACGATTTGTCCCGGTATACCCCCGCGATCATTCTGCTCACTGACGGGCAATCTGCCGGCTCCCCCGCGGATTTTGAAGAGGCTTACACGGAGATGGGAGCTGAGATCCCGGTATTCTCCATCATGTTTGGGGACGCCGACGAGACGCAGCTGGAGGAGCTTGCGCAGTATACAAACGCCCGTGTGTTCGACGGGCGGGAGAATCTGACGGAGGCGTTCCGCAGTGTAAAGGGGTACAACTGATGAAAGACACCCGGCGAATGATCGCTTCCACTCTGACTGCCTCAGCCGTATTTCTTATCCTGTTCCTGTTCCTGCGATGGAACCTGATCGTCAGCATCATACTTTGCGTCGGTATATACTTCGGGCTGTTCTTCCTGCTCAAGCCCAATCGGAAAATTGCGGGGATCGACGTGGAATCCATGCCGGACGGCGAGGAAATCCAAAGACTTCTGGATGATGCTCAGGCGGACCTGGCAGATATCGACAGGGCGGTAAAAGCGACCGCAGATCCCTCTGTGCGGCAGGACGCGCAGATTTTATACGCTACCGGCGTTCGGATCCTTGCCTATCTCAAGGAAAATCCGGATAAGATTAAGCTGGCGCGCAGATTCTTTACCTATTATCTGGATACGGCCGCCAAACTGCTGGCGCGATATGTGGACTTCCAGAACACGGGGCTCCATTCGCCGGAGGTCGCCGATATCCTGCAAAAGACTGCCGAAGCCCTGCCGGTACTGAACAGCGCATTTGAAAAGCAATTTACCCATCTGATGCAGGGCGAGCTGCTGGATGTGGAAGCTGATATCGAGCTTTTGAAAAGCACGTTGAAAATGGAGGGCGGAAAATGAAAACAAAGCTGATAGGGTTGGGCATTCTGGCGGCTGTTGTCATCGCCGCCGTTGCTTATGTACTCATAAGCGGCAGCCGGGCCGTTACGGAAATCAATGGCTTTGTGGGCGGGGAAAAGATCGGGCTGCTGGAGGATGAAGAGGTACAGGATATCCTGCGGGACAGGTATAAGCTGATCATCGATTATGCCAAGGCCGGTTCCATCGATATGATTACTGCCGATGCGGAAGGACGGAACTTTCTGTTTCCCTCCAATCAGACAGCCCTGGAGCTGTATAAACAACTCAACGGCGACCCGGTGAAAAGCGAGATCATCTTCAACACTCCTATTGTATTATATACGCGCAGCACTGTGGCGCAGGCGTTGGTCGCCAGCGGGTTCGCTGCTGTTACAGATGGTGTGTATACGATGGATATGACGAAATTGACCGAGGCCATAGAAGCCGGCACAACCTGGGAAGAAATTGGCCTTCCCCAGCTTTATGGAAGCATTGCGGTGGGTACCACTGACCCGACCAAATCCAATTCAGGCAACATGTTCGCGGGACTTTTGGCAAATACCCTTTGCGGCGGCGTGGCGGATGAAAGCAATCTTGCGGAGATCCTGCCCCAGCTGCAAGGCATCTTTCAGAAACTCGGTTATATGGAAAGCTCTTCCTCCGATCTGTTCGATCAGTTCCTCAAAACCGGCATGGGCGCCAAGCCTCTGATCGCTGGCTATGAAAACCAGCTGCTGGAATTTGCCGTAGA
The DNA here is from genome assembly GCA_019120525.1 of Candidatus Eisenbergiella stercorigallinarum. Lineage (GTDB taxonomy): Bacteria > Bacillota > Clostridia > Lachnospirales > Lachnospiraceae > Eisenbergiella > Eisenbergiella stercorigallinarum. Next base: position 8,502 of record DWUW01000180.1, read on the forward strand.
GAACCCGGATACGTGGGAGCAGATTAAAGGAGATATCGTGATGATGTATCCGACCCCTACTGTCTGGTCTTCACATGTCTATATCGCTTTGGACGAGGCCGGAACATTGGGAATAGACGCGCTGCTGGACGAGGATATCCAGCGCATGGCCTGGGAAAAGCACGGGTTCCGTACCGGTGTGTACGATACCCCGACAGACGCGGATCATTTCGGCGTATCCGGCATTGCGGAGGAACTGACACAGGTGGCGCCTATGCCGGACGCCAATACCATGGACAGGATCATAAAAGCGCTTTCGTAGCGGAAAGGGGCGGATAGAATATGGCAGACGCCATCACATTGGATACATTGATGCGGGGAAAAGAGGGCGCGGACCTGCAAATACAGAAACCGGCGGACGTTGAGATCGTCCGCACACAGGTAGAGAAATTGACCCCGGAGCAGAAGGCAAGGATAGAGGAACTCAAAAACAGTATCAATCTGATGGATTCCCAGGCCACGCTTCAGTATGGCGTCGGGGCGCAGCGGAATATCTCCAGCTTTTCCGATAACATTCTCACGCAGGTGCGCAGCAGGGACTGCGGCTATGTGGGGGAATTGATGTCGGATCTGGCGCTGAAGGTTAAGGATGTGGGCGTGGACGAACTGGAGGAAGGATTCCTGGATAAAATCCCGTTTCTCAAAAATGCATCCCGGGTTGTGAAAAAATTTATGCGGCGGTATGAAAAGCTGGAGGTCCAGATTGACCGCATCGAGCAGCAGCTGGATCAGGCCCGGATGCAGATGCTCAAGGATATCACCATGTTCGACGGGTTGTATGAAAAGAATCTGGAATATTTCCAGGAGCTGCAGATCTATATCATTGCCGGTGAGGAAAAACTGAAAGAGCTGCGGGATATCACCCTGCCGAAGCTTCATGCAGAGGCGTCGGCCAAGGGCGATCCCATGAGCGCCCAGGTGGTGAGGGATTTTGAAGACACGGTAAACCGCTTCGAGAAGAAAATCCATGATCTGAAGCTGAGCAAAACCATTGCCATTCAGACGGCACCGCAGATCCGCCTGATCCAGAACAACGATAAAACCCTGGCGGATAAAATCCAGACGGCGATTCTTGGCACTATTCCGCTCTGGAAGAGCCAGATTATCATTGCCCTGGGGCTGCACCGGCAGGAAAATGTGCTGCAAATGCAGAGAAGCGTCTCTGACGCCACCAACACGCTGCTCACCAAAAATGCGGAACTTCTGAGGCAGAACAGCGCGGAGACGGCCAGAGAATCGGAACGCGGCATTGTGGATTTGGAGACGTTGAAAAAGGTCAACGCCGATCTGATTTCCACCATTGAGGAAACTATCAGGATCCAGCAGGAGGGCCGGGCTGCCCGCCAGAACGCGGAAGCAGAACTCCTGGGGATTGAACAGCAGCTGAAGCACACTTTACTTACAGCGGCGCAGAAGTAAGGATCAGTTTGAACAGATGGGCGGCACTTACCGTCGGGAGGGAGATTACCTCATCCCGAATCTCACCCTGCCGGACACTGGCGACAATCAAATCGGCAAATACGGGCGTATGCGCCGCCGTTATCTGAAAGAACACCGAAGGATACTTTACACAAACCTGCTGACGTCAGGCAATTTGCGCTGTCATTTGGCGGAAATCGACCAAACCTGCAATGAGCGTATGGAAAGCATCGTAATCTGCTATGGCAAAGCAGGAAGGCGTAACCGAAGCGCTGAAAGCGGCCGACCAGATGGAGTGGGTGCGCCGCATGAACAGCATTCTCTTTATACTTTTGGAACTCTAAATTTGTATTTCCCTTTTCCAAACCCACTGACGGCTTCAATCAAATCCGCTTTTTTCAGCTTTGAGATAAGATTACCGGCGGCAGTA
>DWUW01000181.1 GCA_019120525.1 Candidatus Eisenbergiella stercorigallinarum
GCGGATCACCTCCCCCTCCGGCGTGTCCGCGTCTTCCTCATAGACTACTGTCACCTCAAGTCCCAGCCCCAGCCCGTCCAGCGCCTTCAGGGCATCCTCCTGCGCCATTCCGGCCACCGCGATCATCTGCGCGCCGCTTTCCTGGGAAGAAGCGGGGAAACGGAACAGGCCAATCGCACGTCCGGCCAGGAAAATGATGATACAGCCGATCAGGACAGCTCCTCCCACCGCAAGGATGGTGGTAAAGCGCTCCATCCTGGACTCATATTCCTCCTCGTCCTCATCCATCAGATCGGTTTCAAAATCCACACGCCTCTTTTTCCCGCTCTTTACAGGCTGTGCCGCTGATTTGGCCGAATTTTTCTTCAGACGGATCTCTTCCGTATGGGAGCTTTTCCTGGACTGCTTCCGGATCTCGCTCATATCGTCCCGGCTCACCTTGCGGGTCGCCGCGTTCGAGTCCGTATCGATGACCTTCACAAAATCCTCGTTCGGCGTGACCAGGGACTTCTTCAGGTCCTCGATCAGGGCTCCGACGCTCTGATACCGCCTGTCAGGGCTCTTCTGCGTACACTTGAGCACAATCTGTTCCACGCTCACCGGGATCTCCGGGACAAAATCCCTGGGGGAAGGCATGGGCTCCTGGATCTGCTTGATCGCGATGGCGACCGTGGTATCCCCGTTAAAGGGCACCCTGCCCGTAAGCATCTCAAACAGCGTGATCCCCATGGAATAAATATCGCTTCTTTCGTCGCTGTACCCGCCCCTGGCCTGCTCCGGCGAGGTATAGTGGACGCTTCCCATCACGTTCGACGTAATGGTATTGCTGGTCGCGGCCTTCGCGATCCCGAAGTCCGTCACCTTGACTTTTCCTTCTTTTGAAATAATGATGTTCTGAGGCTTGATGTCCCTGTGTATGATGTGATTGTTATGCGCCGCCTCAAGGCCCATGCATGCCTGGATGGCGATACTGACCGCTTCTTTTACGGAAAGACGCGCCTTTTTCTCAATATATTTTTTCAGGGTGATCCCTTCCACCAGCTCCATCACGATATAATGGACGCCGGCGTCCTCTCCCACATCGTACACGTTCACGATGTTCGGATGCATCAGGCTCGCAGCCGCCTGGGCCTCCACCCTGAACTTGGATACGAAATTCGTGTTTTCGCTGAATTCCTGCTTCAGCACCTTCACCGCCACAAAACGGTTCAGCTTTTGGTCTTTTGCCTTGTAGACGTCCGACATCCCGCCGGTCCCAATCTTTTCCAGGATCTCGTAACGGTCTCCCAGCATCATTCCAATTTTAATCATTCCATTCCTCCAGCAGCGTTTCCGCCATTTATATAAACGGGTCGATCACAATGACCGCGATGTTGTCCCTGCCGCCATTGTCATTTGCCGCCCGTACCAGCGCCTGGGCCGCGCTGCGGACATCCCCGCTTTTGTCAATGATCTGCCTGATCTGCTCATCCTCCAGCATATCGGTCAGCCCGTCGGAACACAGGAGCACCCGGTCCCCTGGCCGCAGCGTTCTCCGGAAGCAGTCCACCTGAAGATCCTGCTCCAGGCCGACAGCCCGGGTAATGATATTCTTATTCGGATGGACCCTGGCCTCTTCCCGGTTGATCCCGCCGAACCTCACCATCTCCTGGACCAGGGAATGGTCCTCCGTCACCTGCTCAATGGAGCCCGCATGGATCACATACAGCCTGCTGTCCCCCACATTGGCGGCGGTCAGCTCCCTTCCGTCCACGCATGCGGCGACCACTGTGGTCCCCATTCCCGAGAACCGTTCGTCCGATCCCGCCTGCCGCGCGATCACATCATTCGCCCTGCGGATCGCCCGCGTAAGGATCCGCGCGGCGTCTTCCTCCTGGCAGCTCTCCGCTTCCTCCAGGATCGTCTCCACCGCGCAGCTGGAAGCATAGCCCCCGGCCCGGTGGCCTCCCATCCCGTCCGCCACCAGGAAAATATTCGGCAGCTTTCCCACAGGCTCCCCGGAAGCATACAGATGATCCTGGTTCAGTTGCCTCTTCTTTCCGATATCTGTTACAGCAAACGCTTTCACTTCGTTAAACCGTACCTTTCTTCAGCTATCACAAATAATCATTTCACATTCTAACACAAAACGGGGATAAGGACAAACCCTTTGTTTTTATCTTCCGAAACTTCCGATTTTGGGAAAGCGGGCGGAGGCGGATGGGCACAGGAAAAGCATCCGACAGAAGGTTTCCGCCGGATGCTTCCCAGTATCATTTTTCAGCAGAGCTTCTAAAAAGTTCCGCTGTCATCTTTCCAGAAACGGAAGCCAGACGTCCATGTCCGCTTCCCCTCTGTTTCTCCATGCAAAATAAGGGATCGCCGTTATCTCACATTCTTCCGCCGCAGGACGCAGCGCGGTATATGGCTTTCCGTCTGGATTCCCCCTTCTTCTGCAGCCCGCCGCCTTCAAAAGCGTGATCCCTTCCAGGATCCCTTCCCCTTCCGCCTGCTCCACCGCAGCGTTCAGGCGGTAGCCGATTCCAGTCAGGTCATTTTCTTCCTGATCCAGGGATTCCAGGCAGTAAACCAGCGGTCCTCTCACAAGCGCTGCCTTTCCTGCGCAGTCCCATATCCTGGGATCCGGAAAAACATATTCCGCCGGCATCTGCAGGGTAAGAACGATTTCTTCTTTCCCGTTCCATTCCCGATCCAGCAGCACATATCCCCGATCTGACCTCTCTTCCCCGCATTCTTCCCCATTCAGGGAAAGTTCATAGCCTCTGCACCATTCCGGGATCCTCAGTCCCAGCCGCATCCGGAAGGGCTGCTCATCACTCCGGATATGTAAGCGCACTTTCCCGTCAAAGGGATATTCCGTCTCCGCTTCGATCACAATCCTTTTCCCGCCCGTTTCCAGTTCCCAGCTTCCCTGAAGATACAGGTTGATATCGACCTCATCCGGAGATACCGTAAGGCAATACTCCTGGATATCCGCCGCCAGCCGAAGCACGTTGGAAGGACAGCAGGCACAACGGAACCATTTCTGACGGCCATTTTCCAAATGTCTGCAGTCCTCCCTGTAATCTGAGACAGTCCGCTTATAATGCAGGGGATTCGTATAAAAATAAGCATCTCCGTCCAGAGACCAGCCTGCGAGAACGCCGTTGTATAGAGCTCTTTCCAGAATATCCGCATAACGCGCTTCCCGATACAGCCGCAGGAGCCGTACGGCCCAGAAGCATACGCCGACGGCCGCGCAGGTTTCCAGATACCCTCTGTCCGGCGGAAGATCATCATCCACTGTAAAACGTTCCGCATAGCCCTGGGAACCGATCCCGCCCGTGATGTACATCC
>DWUW01000182.1 GCA_019120525.1 Candidatus Eisenbergiella stercorigallinarum
CGCTTTTCCTTCTCCATCCGCTCCTCCAGCCTGCGGGAGCGCTCCTCCATCTGGGCGGCCAGCTGACGGTCAAATTCCGCCCGCTTCGCCTCCGCCGCTTCGGAAAGCTCCTTCTTCCTGGCCTCCAGCGCGTCCTTCATCTGGCCGGCCGCTTCCTCCACGTCCACAAGGCGCTTCAGGACCTCTCCAATGGACTGTTCCGAGGAAGTCTCCGCCTGGGAGGCGTTCGTCCTGACAGTATCCGTATTCGCCATCTTACTCCTCCTTATCGCCGCAATTCTTACCTTTTCATTTTGCTCCTGGCGTATTATACTATGATTAAATCATATTGAAAAATAATATTATGATATATGTATTATGTTAAAAACGCATATTTCATATGTAAATGACAGGAGATTTTCCATGGACGCAAGCTTTGATTACTATAAAGTGTTTTATTATGTAGCCAAATACAGTAACTTCACCAAAGCCGCAAACGCGATGCTTTCCAGCCAGCCGGCAGTCACCAGGAGCATCCAGAATCTGGAAAGCGAGCTGGGCTGCCGCCTCTTCATCCGTTCCCACCACGGCGTCACCCTCACGCCGGAGGGAAAGCTTCTGTACCGTTACGTGGCGCCCGCCTGCGAACGGATCCTGCGGGGAGAGGAGGAGCTTGGCCTGGCCCTTGGGCTGCACGGAGGCTCCGTCAGCATCGGCGCCACGGAAACGGCCCTGCACTGCCTGCTCCTTGACTGTCTTTCCGGTTTCCAGAGAGAGCATCCGGACGTGAAGATCCGCATCAGCAACGGCACCACCGCCCAGGTGCTTTCCGACATGAAGGAAGGGCGTACGGATCTTGCCGTGATCCCTACCCCCTTTCAGCTGGAAAAGCCCTATACCTCCGTCCGTCTGAAGCAGATCAGGAGCGTCCTTGTGGGCGGCCCCCGCTTTGCGCACCTTTGCAGCGCGCCGTTAAATCTGTCCGAGCTGAAGCAGTACCCCCTGGCCGGCCTTTCCGGCTCCACCATGTCCTACCGCTTCTACGAGGATTTTTTTGCCGCCCACGGCCTTTCCCTTCATTATGATATTGAGATGGCCAACGCGGACCTTCTTCTCCCGGTCGCCGCGCATGATCTGGGCCTGGCCTTCGTCCCGGAGCGGCTGGCCGCCGATCTTCTGGAGCAGGGAAAGCTCTTCTCCATCCCTCTGAAGGAGGAGATCCCCCTGCGCCACGTCTGCCTGGTCCGGGATCCGGGCAGGCCGCTGGGCGCGGCGACCAGGTGCCTGCTGGAGCTTCTGATGAAGGAAAGAGGGCCTCAGTAATTTTTCCGGATCCTTAAAATATTCTGCCCGTCCTTATATTCATAGGCCACGTCGTCCATGCTTTTCTTTACCAGGAAGATCCCAAGGCCGCCGATCTTTCGCTCCTTCGCGGAGAGGGTCACGTCCGGATCCTCCTTTGCCAGCGGGTCATAGGGCACGCCCTGATCGATAAAGGTGATCCGGGCGCCGGGCGGCTCCGTAAGCGTCTCCACCCGCACCGTTACGGGGCCCGTCCCGGTCCCGTAGGCGTAATGGGCGATATTTCCGAACAGCTCGTCCACGGCCACATCGATCTGCATCATGGCTTTTCCCGGGCACCCATCTTCCTCCAGCAGGCTGTTGACAAATTCTGTCGCGGCTTCTATGTTTTCAATGGAAGCCTCAAGCGTTATTTCCCTCATCCGCTTTCCTTTCATTGCGGTTCACCAGGCAGAGCATGGTGATGTCGTCAAACTGGGGCGCGCTTCCCACGAAGCCGTCGATTTCCTCCTTCACACGCCCGAGAAGCTCCTGCGCGGACGCCTCCGGATGCGCGTTCAGGGCAGAAAGCATCCGGTCCGTCCCGAACAGCCTGTTTTCCGCGTCCGTTGCCTCCGGCACGCCGTCCGTATAGACGAAGATCGCCTCCCCCGGCGCAAGCGTCAGCTCGTATTCCCGGTAACGGCTGTTTTCCATTCCGGCAAGCACCAGGCCGTGCCGGTCCTTATAAAGGGAAAAGCCCTCTCCCTCTCTTTTCACCGCCGGATATTCATGGCCGGCGTTGGCCGCGGTCAGTTTTCCGGTGGAAAGCTGATAGATCCCGAGCCAGACCGTCACGAACATCTCCGACTCGTTGTTTTCACAGAGCTGATTGTTCACGCTTTCCAGCACCTCTTTGGGGGAAGCGCCCATCTGCGCCCTGTTTTTCAGGAGGGTCTTCGCGATCACCATGAACAGCGCCGCGGGGACGCCCTTTCCGGACACGTCCGCCATCACCAGGGCCAGATGGTCCTCGTCAACCAGGAAGAAATCGTAGAAATCCCCTCCCACCTCCTTGGCGGGAGTCATGGTGGCATAGATGTCGATCTCCTTCCGGTCCGGATAGGGAGGGAAAATGCTCGGGAGCATGTCCGCCTGGATGTGGGCCGCCACGTCCAGCTCCGCCCCGATCCTCTCCTTTTCCGCCGTCACGCGGGTCAGGTTTTCGATATAGGCGTTGATATCCTCCTCCATCTTCAGGACGCTTTCGGAAAGCATCTGGATCTCGTCTCCCGTATGGATCCTCTTCAGCGCGTCCGAGATCACGTTGTTGTTTCTTACGAACATGCCCGCCGCCTTCGCCACCTGCTTCACCGGGTCGATCAGGGTACGCATCAGAAACCAGGTGGCCGCCGCAAGAAGCAGCAGGGTGATCGCGCTTCCCACAAGGACGATGCGGACCAGATAGCCCTTCACATTCTCCTGCAGGGTGGACATGGGGATCTCCACGCCGATGAAGGCCACGGTCCTTCCGTCCTGCACCACCGGGTACATGGCGGAGGTGTTGTAGCCGAATTCCCCTTTTGAGATAAAATAATTATCTGCGTGTACGCCCGTTTCATACGCCTGGATGCAGTCCTGCACATAGTCCTGCAGGACCGCGCTCCTGTCGCCGATGGAAAACTGCTGTTCTTCGATGTGATAGCTGTCCGTGATGTAATAGATGGGATTCCATTCCATCCGGTCATAGGCCTCCTGGTCGAAATTTTTCAGAAGGTCGATGTCAAAGACAAATACGAAGATATCGTTTGCCTGCATGGAGGCGCGCAGCCTGTCCAGCTGCTCTTTGATCCGAAGATAGCTTTCGCTCTCCGCGATCCGGTCGATCTCCTCCTTCCCCGCCTGTCCGGTACAGTAGCGGTACACCGCGTCCGCGTACCCGGCAAGCTCCTCTTCGGTAAAATAGCCCTCCGCCGTGCGGGCGACCTGATAGGCCATTTCATTATACTGCCTTGTGATGGATTTCCAGTAGGTGGAAACCCCTGCCGCCGCCGTTCCCGCCATGATGCACACGCCCACGATGCACAGGCCGAGAATGAACTTGAAGGCCAGGCTGAACCTGTAATTCTGTTTCTTCGTCTTTTCCCGCGTATTCACTCTTTTCTTCTCCCTGCTGAGATTTCCTTCCATTTTTTCCAGACCGGTTCCGGGACCGCTCCCGCCGCGTGCCGGGGCTTCCCGTGCCCCCCGGTCATCCCGAGCTCCTCCTGAAAGGCCGTATATTCCTCCGGGGAAAGGCAGATCACCTGCGGCCGTCCCAGGCAGCCCAGCCTTCTGAGGTCCAGATAATCCGGATTCTGCGCCATCAGCGCCCTGTCCAGCCGGCCGGCCGGCCTTCTTTCCTCCGCCTCATCCCCGGCTCCCTCCGGCGCTTCCAGGCTGAACGCCGCCCCGTAGCAGACGGGAGCTTCCCAGGACAGCTGGCCGATGCAGTAGCTGCGGATGGAAAGGCCGTATCTTGCGGCCAGCTGCGAAACGGCCCTCTCCGCCTGAAAAACGCTCATTTTCTCTCCCGCCACATTCAGAAACAGGTTCCTTCGCAGCACAAATTCCACGATGGGGCTTTCCCCCAGGAACCCCGTCACCCGGACCACGTCGCCGGTGCGGTAGCGGTACAGCCCGGAAAAGGTGGTCAGGACGGGCTCATAAAGCGCGCCGATTCTCACCTGTCCGGGAAGAAATGTTTCTTCCGCGTTCTCTTCTTCCCCTTCCGTCCAGGGGAGGTATTCGTAAAAGGCGCTCTCCGGCAGCATCACATAGCGCCATTCCTCTGGCCGGAGGGCCACTCCCATATGGCATTCCGAGGCCACATAGGAAAAATAGTAGACCGGCGTTTTCCCCAGGAACCTGCGCAGGCTTCCGTCCTCCGTCTCAAAGGGCCTTCCGCCGATCCCGCTTACAAGCGAAAGGCCCGGCCAGAGCCTTTCGGAGATCCCTTCCCATCCCTTTTGGCACTCTTCTTCCACGCGCCGCAGCCGTTCTTCGTATACGGGCATTTCCAGGAGCTTCGCCTTTGTCCTCTCCGGAAGGCCGATCCCCTCCGGGATCCGTTTTTTTCGCATATTTTTTAGGACGCTGCGCCAGTGCTTCTCCAGATACTGGAAAAAAAGGAGCTGGTCGTACAGAAAGATGGACTCTATGGTGGTGATCTCCTCCACAGCGAACGCGGTCCACACCTTCGCGTACAGGATGTCTCTTCCGTTCTGTCCGAACAGCGTCTCTTCGCCGCCGGCGAATTCGTCGAAAGAAAGGAAGCCGTTTCGGAACAGATACTGATAATAAAGCTCTGACAGGAGATATTCCTTCTTTTCCTGCGTCAATCCCACGCGGAAGCCGTTTACGAACAGCCGCTTCCCGCCCGCCTTTTTATGAGCCAGGTTTTTGTACCATTCGATCTGATCCGAATACCGTTCCAGAGAAGCGAAGGTCACAGGGATCCGTTTCGATCCCCCTTCCGTTCCCGAGGTCCGTAAGAAACCGGCGGCCGGATACGCCGTCAGCACCTTTTCTTCTCCCCGCGCCATCCGGTCCAGATAAGGCTGCAGGGAAGCGTAGGAAGAAAGCGGCACTCTTTTTCGGTATTCCGCCGAAGTTTCCATGGAGCCGAAGCCATATTTTTTTCCGTATACCGTATCCCGGTTGTCCGCAAGCAGCCTGCGAAGATTGTCCTCGTTGATCTGCCCCGCGCGGGCGCAGGCCTTTACAAGCCCGGGCTCCAGTCCTGTCTCCTGTCCGTTCATTCCTTTTTCCTTCCGTCCTGCGGCTGCCTGGGGAATCCCAGATACAGGGTGTTCATTCCCAGGGTATAGCTGTAGCTGATCTCCCCGGCCATGCTCCGGAGCATATTTACGCCCAGATACCGAAGATCCTCCTGGTCCTTCGCCCTTTCAAAGGGATCGTAGCGGTCCCCCGCGCACCGGATCCGGATCCCGGTGACCGTCTCCAGGGCAAAGGCCCGAAGATCCACGCTCTTCATCTCCGGATTCTCCTCCTTCATCACCATCAGCATCTCCTCGATCGCCATGGCGATGCGGTTCGTGCCCTTTCGGTCCATATGGTTCCGGATGCAGAACTCCCGGATCTGGTCGCTGGCATCGCAGATATTCTGCTCCGAAGGCGCAATGGAAAAATCCAGCACCAGCCCTTCCCGTTCCAGATAGTCGTCCAGCAGAAGGAACCGGGAAAGACAATGCCCTCCCTTCCCGCTTTTCCGGGAAACCGCGGCGGTAATGGCCGCGCAGCAGCAGACGGCCAGAACGCCTCCCAGCGGCAGAAAGAGCCAGAACGGCCCGCCGCAGGCTGCCAGGATAAGGGCCGCCGCCAGCGGAAAGAAAAACCGCTTCAGGCCCACGAGCAGGTTGGAAAGAAGGATCCGGTCCGTGGAGTTAAACAGGGAGCCCCAGACGCTGCAGAAAAGCTCCGGGAACAGGGAAAGCCCCAGCCAGAAAAGCGGCAAAAAAACTGGCTCCGGCAGCGCGAACAGCGCCTGTATGCTTCCATGGAGCACAAGGAGCGCCAGCGCGAAAAGGCCGGTCAGCGCCATTCCCGTTCTCAGCTGCAGCTTCATCAGGATCCGGATGCCGCTGTTTTCCTTCACCGAATGGAAGACCGCGATCATCGGCCCGGCCGCCTGTGGCAAGCCGGAGGAAATGCACAGCGACAGCTCGCTGAGGCTGTTCAGCACTGCCCAGACGGCGGCCCCCTTTGTCCCAAGCGTAAGAAGGATCAGGGAATTAAGAAGGAAAAGCCGGACCGCGTCCATCAGATTTCCCACCGCCGCGGGGCTTCCGTATTTCAGGATCTCCCAGGTTCCTTTGAAGCAAAGAAGCCTCCCGTCAAACCGGTAGGCGGAATGCTCCTCCTGAAGCACCAGGAACCCGTATACACAGGAAGCCGCCATGGAGAGCACGCTGGCAGCGGCGGCGCCCGCCATCCCGAAATCGAACAGGTACAGAAAGACCCAGTCCAGGACCACGTCCGTGCCGATCACGATCCCCATCATGATCATGATCTCCTTCCCCTTTCCCTCCAGCTGGAGGTAATAAAGAGGGATGTAAGCGATCACGACCGGGATCAGCCCCGCGAAGGTGGCAAGGCTGTAGTCATATACATAGCCGGAAAGCGCCCCGCCCTGGGAAAGCAGCAGGGATATCGGGGCGCAGAAAAAAAACCCCGCCGCCGTCGCCAGCGCCCCGACCGCGAGGCCAAGAAGCAGCGCGGTATGATAGTACCTTCTGCTGCTTTCCATATCGTCCCTTCCCGCCTCCCCTGAGGACAGGATGGAGGCTCCCCCCGCCAGGAGGGAACCGAACGTGCAGATCAGCTGATACAGCGGCCCGCACATGTTCACAGCGGCAAGCGCGTCATTTCCGATCCGCTGCGCCACAAAGGCGCTGTCGATCAGCGTATTGATGGTACCCGCCAGGACGGAAAACATCACCGGGATCAGCGTCCGTCCATATTCCCGGCGCAGGAAATGATCGTCTCGAAGCATTTTTCCTCCAGGCCAATTACTGCCGCGGATCCGCCGCAAAGCGCGGCAGGACCCTGCCGGCGGCATCCGCCGCCTAAAACCATGTGTTCCATTTCCGCCTTCTGCCGGCGAACACCTCGTCCAGCACCTTCTTCGTATCCCGCCCGAACAGAGGGCCGGAGCAGAGCTGAACGTCGTTGATGCCGCCGAGAGACAGATTCGCCTCGATCAGGACGGCCTCCCCGTTTTCATCGATGGCCACATCCCAGGAGATCAGCCGGAAATGCCCCAGGAAGGGATGCGCCCTGCGCACAAGCTCCAGCGCGCTCTTTAAGCAGGGCACCCTCTGTTCCTCAAAGCGGTAGCCCAGCTGGGGGTGGCGTCTGATCGTCCGCCCGCTGTCCGTGATGCCGATGGGGCGAAGCCTTCCGTCCGGGCGGACGCCGCAGTAGATGCCCCCGTGGCAGCCGTTGTCCACCCGCTCCTTCCCCACGCCGATCTTCAGGCAGACCGCGTAGATCTTCACCCGCTCGCCGGTCAGAAGGGAAACGATGCGCAGCGTGTTCACGGATTCCGGATGCAGCCGCGAAAGCGCCGGATGCTGCCGCACCGGCCTCTGGATCACCAGGTCACAGGGGATCTGGCGGACCAGCGCCTCCAGCCCTGCCCCGGCCTCTTTCCGGCCAAGAAAGCTCACGCCGTAGCCGCCCTGGGAGTTGACGGCCCGCTTTACCACAAGCTCCGGCTCCCCTGCGGCGGCCTCCTTCACCCGTCCAAAGGGAACCGGCGCAAGATTTCCGTCCAGCCAGGTCCCTCCGATCCTCATCCCGATCAGCTCCGGCTGTCTGATATGAGGGAAAAGCCGGTAATAGTAACACTTATTGTCCAGAAACCGGGCCTCTTCCCTATGGGAAAAATAGCGGTCAACCTCCGTCACATACAGCTCCTCCGGCAGATAGTCCGGACGGAACACCCCGTTTTTATGGGAATAATAACGATGATACCGGTCCGTGATCCGCCGGACATAGGGACGGTAGAATCTCCTCACCGCCCTTTTCTGCCTGCCGGACAGCCCAGGCACATGCTTCAGGGAGGGCGTCACCATCCTGCGGTCCACCCGGATCAGCGCCGGGTTCCACAGGGTATTCAGGTCCGTGCGGCCTTCCTCATACCTGCCCGTCAGCAGGCATCTGATATTTTCCAGAAAATCCTTCATATCCGCCCGCTTTCCTACGCTTCGATCTCCAGGATATCCGAAAAGCCCGTCGCCTCGAACACCTCGGATACCACCTCGTTGGGATGCCGGATCAGAAGGCTCCCTCCGGATGCGTTCATCCTCTTCTGCGTGCTCAGAAGCACTCTGAGCCCCGCGCTTGAGATGTAGGCAAGCTCCGTGAAATCCAGGATGAGCCGCGAAACGCCTTCCGCGCTGCTTCTGATCTCGTTTTCCAGCTCCGGAGCCGTCACCGTATCCAGCCTGCCCTCCAGCGCGATGGTAAGAACGTTGTTTTCCGTTTTTTTCGTGATATTCATGATTCCTCCTGTTCTTTTGCACGGTACATTTCATTATACGATTTCCCGGTTTCCCCGGGCAATGGCCACTCGCCCCCGAAAACTGCGGCCTGGCAAACGGCCGTTCCTGTAAGGCTGTCGGCCGCGGGCAGGGCCAGCTCGCAGCAGTGCCGCTCCCTGTCCGTTGCCCGCCGAATATCCGCAGCCCGCGGGTTCAGACGGCGAACTGGCTGTTGTAAAGCTGCGCGTAAAATCCGTTTTTCTGAAGGAGCTCCTCATGCCGTCCCTGCTCCACGATATGGCCATCCCGCATGACCAGGATCACATCCGCCTCCCGGATGGTGGACAGGCGGTGCGCCACGATGAAGCTGGTGCGGCCCTTCATCATCTGCAGGAACGCCCCCTGGATCTTCATTTCCGTCCTGGTATCGATGGAGGAGGTCGCCTCGTCCAGGATCAGCATGGGCGGCAGGCAGAGCATCACGCGGGTGATGCACAGAAGCTGCTTCTGTCCCTGGGACAGGCCGCCGCCGTCCTCGGCGATCACCGTATCATACCCCTTCGGCAGACGCTTGATGAAGCTGTGCGCATGGGAGGCCTTCGCGGCCGCGACGATCTCCTCTTCGGTGGCGTCCGGCTTTCCCATCACGATGTTTTCCCGGATGGTGCCCGCCTTCAGCC
>DWUW01000183.1 GCA_019120525.1 Candidatus Eisenbergiella stercorigallinarum
CAGGATCCGCTTCGCCTGGGAGCTCAGCCGCTCCTTGTTCACCAGGATATAAACGCCGAAGATCATCCCGATGAAGAAGTTGACCACGCCTCCGACCACGCTTCCCACCACGCTGATGGTGGAATTGAGGATACCTCCGATGCCGGACCGGGCCACCTCGACGACCTTATCCATCATACTGTTCCAGTCAATATCCTCCAGATAGCCCGAAGCGCTGAACGCCCCGCTCTTCTCCAGCCAGTCCGCCGCCTGGTCAAACACCACGGGGATGCTGCGTCCGATCACCCCGAAAGCCTTGCCCAGCTCCGGGATCACAAGCCTTCCCACCAGGGTAAACAGGGCCAGCACCAGAAGAATGGAAACCACGATCCCCACGCTGCGGCGCGTGGAGCGGATAAAATGGTTCTGCGACTTCGGGAAATACAGCCGCTCCACCCTTACCAGCACGATATTCAGCACATAGGCGATCCCCATGCCGAGAACCAGCGGCAGGATCACATTCCACAGCCTTCCCGCGCCCAATATGATCGCGTCAAATTTTACAATACACAGGATCAGGAACGCGGCAAGACAGATATATATGAGAACGGCTTTGTCTGTCCTTCTTTTCTGCATATGCTTCTCCTTTCCGGGTCATTGCCAACGTCCTTATCTTACCACAAAACAGGAAAGAAAAGTAGCCCCTTCTTTTTCACGGATGATCCCTGAAAAAGAAGGGGCCTTTTCTTCTGTTTCCCGCCGCCCGGCTCCGGCAGCCGTCAGATCAGCCGCCTGCAGCCGTCAGGACGGCCTTCCGCTCAGACGATTCCCTGCGCGGTCATCGCGGTGGCAACCTTCTCAAAGCCCGCGATGTTGGCGCCTGCCACATAGTTTCCTTCCATGCCGTAGCGCTTCGCGGCATCGTCCAGGTTATGGAAGATATTGACCATAATGTTCTGCAGCTTCTCGTCCACTTCCTCGAAGGTCCAGCTTAAGCGTTCGCTGTTCTGGCTCATTTCCAGGGCGGAGGTAGCTACGCCGCCTGCGTTCGCCGCCTTTCCGGGAACGAACAGGACGCCGTTCTTCTGCAGATATTCCGTCGCCTCCAGGGTAGTGGGCATGTTCGCGCCTTCGCATACGGCGGTAACGCCGTTTGCCACAAGAGCCTCGGCGTCAGACAGCGTCAGCTCGTTCTGGGTCGCGCAGGGAAGGGCGATATCCACCTTCACGCTCCACACACCCTTTCCGTCGTGGTACTGCGCCTGCGGCCTGTAGTTCAGATACTCGGAAACACGGCCGCGTTTCACTTCCTTGATCTCCTTCAGGGCTGCCAGATCGATGCCCTCCGGATCGTATACCCAGCCCGTGGAGTCGGAGCAGGTCACTACCTTCGCGCCCATCTGCTGCGCCTTCTGGATGGCGTAGATGGCAACGTTGCCGGAACCGGAAACCGCGATGGTCTTGCCGGCGATGTCGATGCCGTTGCACTTGAGCATTTCCTTCGTGATGTAAAGGAGCCCGTACCCGGTAGCCTCCGTTCTCGCCAGGGAACCGCCGTAGGTCAGTCCCTTTCCGGTAAGCACGCCCTCGTATACGTTGCGGATCCTCTTATACTGTCCGAACAGATAGCCGATCTCTCTGGCTCCCGTTCCGATATCTCCGGCGGGAACGTCCGTATCCGCCCCGATATGTCTGTACAGCTCGGTCATGAAGCTCTGGCAGAAGGCCATCACTTCCCTGTCGGATTTGCCCTTGGGGTCGAAATCGGAACCGCCCTTGCCGCCTCCGATGGGAAGCCCGGTCAGGGAGTTCTTGAACACCTGCTCAAAACCAAGGAACTTGATGATGCCGAGGTTCACGGAAGGATGCAGGCGCAGGCCTCCCTTATAGGGCCCGATGGCGCTGTTGAACTGTACACGGTAGCCCGTGTTCACCTGAACCTGGCCCTGATCGTCCACCCACGGCACGCGGAAGATCACCTGACGTTCCGGATTTACCAGCCTTTCCAGCAGCGCTTCCTTCCTGTAGGCCTCCTCGTTTGCCTCGATCACAACTCTGAGGGACTCCAGAACTTCCTTTACAGCCTGATGGAATTCCGGCTGCGCGGGGTTCTTCTCAATGACCTGAGCGATAACCTCATCTACGTAAGACATAGCTTTTTCCTCCTTTTTCTGCCGTATGACAGGATCTTCAAAAAAATTCCGTTTTTTATTATATAATGGGATCGGCACGGATGCAAGCATTTCTTTACACAGGCAGCGTATCAACGTTTTAATCTGCTGTATTGTTAAAGCCTCCGCACAGGCCGCCGCCCTCACGGCTTTCAAAGATACCTTTTCAGCTCCGTAATGCTTTTCTGTTCCAGGAGCAGAAGCTCCTCCGCCAGCTCCCTGCTCGTCCGTCCGGCATTTTCACAGCGGTTCATCGCCTTCCAGAGCTCCGAGATCCCCCTGCCGCTGCCGCGGATCATCAGCTCCGCCACATGGCTGATACTGGTATCGAAAAGGGTTTCCGCATGGATGGTCCCCCGCAGCATCAGCTCCGATACGGCTCCGGTCCTGCCTCCGTCCTCCTCTGAACGCAAAAGCTCCGCCTTCGCCCGGTCCCTGATCTGAGAATACTGAAGCTCCTTCTGGTCCAGGTATCGTCCAAAAGGCGCGTCCTCCACCTTGGGAAACAGGGTTTCCATAGCCTTGATCCCCATCTCCGCGTTTTTCCTGATCTGCTTCAGAAGGACAGCGTCGTCCCTTTTCATTGCCATTTTTTCGGAATTCCTTTCCGCATCCGCCGGATCCGTAAATACCGCGCCCTGCCCGCGCGCCGCCAAAAGGGAAGCCGGGGAATGCCTTTTTCCATAGCATTTCCCCGGCTTCCTTTTTTATACTTCTTATATTTTTCCCCGGCTGGAAACGGCGCATACCGACGCGCCTGCCCCATTTACCTGAGGACATCCGTTCTGATATAACCTTCTTCTCCCTTAAAGCGCACCCTGGTCCAGCCATCGGCCTGCTTCATCAGGATCTCCACCTCGTCTCCGGAATAACCAACGCCGATCCGGTCCGCATCCTCGCTGGCGCCGCTTCTGATATTCACGGTAGTCGTCAGCCGGTAGGTCCCGCTGTCCGGCACATCCGCGCCGCCGGAAACCTCTTCCGCAGAAGAATCATCGCCGTCGGAGACCTCCGCGGCATCTTCCCCTTCAGGCTCCTGTTGTCCGGCTTCCTCCGGGGCGGGCTCTTCCGATGCTTCCTCCCCGGACGGCTCCTCCAAAGCGGCAAGATATTCCGATTTGATAAAGGCCTCTCCGCCCTCATATTCTACCCTGGACCAGCCGTTTTCCCTGCTCTCCAGCAGCGTAAAGGTATCCCCGGTCTGTGCCTTTCCAAGCACATCCGCCTCCTCGCTGTCGGAACTGCGGATATTTACCACATCGGTGGCCTCCACCAGGGTACCCTCCGCAGCGTTCCCATCCTGGGCGTTTTCCTCCTGTCCGGCTTCTTCCGTCTGCTGTCCGCCGGCGGCTTCCTCTCCGTTCTCCGTTTCCAGTCCGGCAAGGGCATCCCCTACCGAAGCCTTCAGATCCTCGGAAAGCTGCGTAAGGAACGCCGCGAGTTCCGCATCCTCCGTCACCGCTTCGTTATATTCCACCTGGACCCGGTTGAAAAGCTCCACCACGTCGTCCTGCTTCGTGACATTGATCCGGTATTCCCGCATGGTCTCGTCGTTGGTACAGTCATGGATATAATACGCGCCGTTCTCATCCCGGCACACCACAAAGGTATTCAGGCCGCAGACCGTGCGGTCGATATCCCTGAATTTCGCGTAATAACTGGCGTATACAACGAAGGAACCCTCTATCGGGCCGGGCTTGGTATAACAGTTGATATCCTCATACCCTTCCAGGTACCTGCTCTTTTCCCGGATCTGAAGAAGCTCCGTCTCACTGGAATAGTCCTTGATGGCATTGATCGTATCGATATCGCCCGAAGCAGCCGCCTGGTAATAGCTCTCGATCAGGGCGTTGACCTCCGGATAGGCATTCTCCTCAAGCGGGGCATAAGCGGCTCCCGCTTCCGCCGTCTGCGTCACAGTCTCTTCTGTCTGTGTCTCCCGGGCTGTCTGGCCGGTCATGCTTCTTTCCCCGATCATTGCCCCCAGCAGGATTCCCGCTCCCAGAAGCGCCACGGCGGCAAAGACCACGATCACAAGGCTTTTCGTATTTCTTCTCAGGATACGGGCGATCTCCTTCCACCAGGGAAGGTCCTTTCCTC
>DWUW01000184.1 GCA_019120525.1 Candidatus Eisenbergiella stercorigallinarum
CGCTCCGCTCTCATAAACCGGATTCCTTTCGGCAAGAAGCCTCCTGATCTCCGCCTGCGGGTCCGCCTTCTGAAGAAGCGGCCTGGTCGTATCTCCCTGAAGCCTCGTATATACCGTTTCCGGACGCACCCGCAGGAAAACCACCCTTCCGGCTTCCTTCATGATCCCTCTGTTTTCCTCACGCATGGGAAGCCCGCCCCCCGTGGAAACCACCCGGGAAACGCCTTCTTCTCTTACGGCGCGAAGAACCTGCGTCTCCATTTTTCGAAACGCCTCCTCGCCATCTGCGGCGAAAATATCCGTGATGCTTTTTTTCTGCTCCTTCTCAATCCGGCTGTCCGTATCCATAAAGGGCAGTCCAAGCCGGCGGGACAGCTGTCTGCCCACCGTGCTTTTTCCGCTTCCCATGAACCCGGTCAGAAAAACCGTCATTTTGCGGCCCTTTGTCCTCTCCTGTCCGTCATTCATCCTGAAACAGCTCCTTCTTCATCCGTTCGTAACAGATCCCGGCCTGGCTCTCCGTCACCGATACGCCCGTCCAGAGCTCATAGGCCTCTATCCCCTGATACAGAAGCATCTTCAGCCCGTTAAAGGCCCTTCCGCCCGCTTCCTCCACAAGGCGCATGAATTTCGTCCGCGCAGGCCGGTAAACCAGATCACAGCCCGTATGGATCAGCCGGTAAAAGCCTTCCTCCTCAATGGGCGCGTGCTCCACGTCGGGGGAAAGCCCCACCTTCGTTCCCTGAATGGCCAGATAACGTCCCTCCGGAATCCGCTTCCAGTCTGAAAGCGCCAACGGCCGTGCGCAGCTTCTCCCCGCGGCACGGTTTACTTCCTCCGAAAGCTCTTCCGCCCGGGACAGCGTGCGGTTTAAAATCCATACCTCCTCTGCCCCCCGCAGAGCGCAGAGAAAAGCGGCCGCCCGCGCCGCTCCTCCGGCGCCAAGCAATATCACCCGTTCCCCGGAAAGCTTCACGCCGTCTGAAACAAGAGCCCGGCCAAGGCCGGAAAGATCCGTATTATAACCGCGGTAGCCTTCTTCTTCCAAAACCAGAGTATTTACCGCTCCGATCAGGGCGGCTTCCCTTTCCACGCCGCTCAAATACGGGATCACCGCGCTCTTGTGGGGAACAGTAGCGTTCAGTCCCCGTATGGAGAGGGCCCGCGCGCCCCGCACGGCGTCTCCCACCCGCTCCGCCTTCACGGGGAAAGGCACATAAACCAGATTTCTTCCCGTTTCCTGCGCCAGCGTATTATGAATGACCGGAGAGAGCGTATGCTCCACCGGGTCGCCGATGAGGCCGCAGACCACTGTTTTTCCGTCAATCATGCCCTGTCTTCCTTTCCTTCAGCCATAACCTTCTTCCGGTAAAAATAAAGAACGATCCGTTCCAGATACCGCTTCAGAATGATCTGGATCTCCTCCTTCGGGTTGATGGGCTTTACCAGAATGCTGCGGATTCCCGCGTTTTTCGCTCCCCAGACATCCGTAAAAAGCTGATCCCCGACAAACAGAGTGTTCGTCCGGTCCGTTCCCATCAGCTCCATCGCCCTGCGGTATCCCGCCGAAGAAGGCTTTCCCGCCTTATAAATATAACGCGCGCCCACCTCGTCGGCAAAGGATTTTACCCTGGGCTCCTTATTGTTGGAAAGGAGGACGCAGGAATATCCCAGCCCGCGCAGCCGCCCAAAAAGGGCGATGCTTTTCTCGTCCGCCGGAGCGCCGTGGGGAACAAGGGTGTTATCGATGTCAAAAATGATTCCTTTATAGCCCTGCCCGCGCAGCCCTTCATAGTCCAGGCCGTAAGCGCTTTCTCTGTATTCATCGGGATAGAATTTCTGAAGCATCCCCCAGTCTCCTTTCCGCTTCGCTTTCTGCCTCTTCCCCGATTCCGGCGGCTTCCAGCAATTCCTTCGTATAGGGATGCCGCGGGTGGAAATACACCTCATCCACTTCTCCGCTTTCCACGATGCATCCGTCCTTCATCACCATTACCCGCTGACAGAGCTGGTAAACCACCCGCATATCATGGGAGATGAACAGGATGGCGAGCCCCATTTCCTTCTGAAGCCGGGTCAGCAGCTCAATGATCTGCGCCTGAATGGTCACATCCAGAGCGGAAACCGGCTCGTCCGCGATGAGAAGCTCCGGCTCCAGCATCAGGCTTTCCGCGATACAGACGCGCTGGCGCTGGCCGCCGGAAAGCTGCCTGGGATAACGATCCGCTATTTTTTCCTCCAGCCCCACCCGCTCCAGCATGGAAAGCGCCTTCTGCCTGCGTTCCCCGGCGGAAAGCTTCGTCCTGAGCCTAAGCGGCTCCTCCAGGATCCATCCCACCTTCTTCGCGGGGTTCAGGGAGCTGTAGGGATCCTGAAACACCATCTGGGGCATCTTCGCCGCGCAGCGGATCGTTCCCTCATAGTCCGGAAGCAGGCCGAGAATCGCGCGGGAAAGGGTGGATTTCCCACAGCCGCTCTCTCCAACCAGTCCCAGCACCTCGCCCTTCTGAATGAAAAAGGAAACGCCGTGCAGGATTTCCGTTTTCCCTTCCTTGCTCAAAAGTCCGCTCCCGTG
>DWUW01000185.1 GCA_019120525.1 Candidatus Eisenbergiella stercorigallinarum
GAACCTGCGCGCCATGGCGCAGGGCAATTTTGCGGGCAAGGGTTGATTTTCCCGTGCCGGAAGGGCCGCCCAGGAAAAGGACGGTCCAGGGGATGGGGTGATTGTTATTCATGAGGAATGGCTCCTTAACATGGCTCCTTAACATTTTTCAAATTTTATGGCTATTAAGTTGATTTTGCGTTGCAATCAATGTATATTATAAGTGCAATAAACTTAAAAGGAGATAATAAAATGGCTAATACTACAAATTTCAGTGTCCGCATGGACAGCGATATCAAAAAACAGTGTGAAACGCTCTATGGTGAATTGGGAATAAACCTTACCACCGCTATCAATGTATTTTTACGCCAGTCCCTCCGCGTCGGCGGCTTTCCTTTTGAAGTCAGACTGGGACAGCCCAATAAGGAAACCATCGCCGCCATGTTAGAAGCTGAACGAATTGCCCATGATCCTAAAGTGAAGCGCTACTCCGATGTGGAAGAAGCCCTTCGGGAATTGAAACGATGAAACGCGATATTGTTTGGACAACCAGATTCAAAAAGGATTACAAACTTGCGACCGGTGATTGGACAGGGCACCGGGAATGTCATATCCAGCCAGGCCGGCTGCTCATCTACCGAATAGAAGATGATGTACTGGTTTTGACTCTGGCCCGCACTGGAACACACAGTGATCTGTTCGATAGATGAGAGATCGCTACCGTATAGAAAATTCCAGCTCCTCCATTGTATACCTTTTAGCCGGAAGAACCACCGCCCTGTCCTTCAGAATCTCCCGAATCAGCCTCAGTTCCAGCTCCTGTCTGCGCTTCAGGCAGGAAAGCAGGTCCTCAAATGTGCTGCAGCCATACTTTTTTCCGTAGGGCGAAGCCGCCAGATACTGCATCATAAGAGGATACCAGAGCGGATTTCCCTCGCTGTCCGCCCGTTCTTTGAGAGAAAATGAGTGCATCTGCTCTTCCGCTTCCTCCAGAAGGGAATTGAGTTTCTCCATCTCCAGCAGATTCGCAGCCAGACAGAACAGCGTTTTCCTCCGGCCGTCATTGTACTCCGCCAGCAACCGGTCCAGAATTTCCCTTCTTTTTACCTGCTCTTCGTTATACCGCTCCGGCCCCATGCGCTGACATTTTTTCAGATTCGCTTTCTGCTTCTGATGTGTCACAAAGGAATCCCATTCGTCGATGTGGTCATATTTGCCGCAGGGATATTCCTCACATTCCGAACAGTATTCCGGCTTTCCATGCTCCAGGCTGCACCGGGCAATCGGACAGGACTGGCTGCCAAAGCCGCAGCCGCCGCAGTGGCCGGAAAGCTGCATGGGACACAGAAGGCAGTTCAGGCCGCAAAAGGACAGGCAGGGATTCTTTCGTTCAAAATGTTTCATCAGAAACCTCTTTTTCTATAGCAGATGATTCTGGGCTCCGTGCCGCCGCACTTATAGTCGCAGACCAGAAGATACGCATCGTCTGCCACGATTCCATAGCATCTTTCCTTTCCGGGAATCTCGATCTGATTTCCCAGGTAAACCCGGTTATCCTCCAGCAGCTTTACGGACTGTCCGTTTGCAAGAGGATATTCCAGGTTCACATAAGAACCGATCAGCAGGTTCAGGTCGTCCACCTGCAGGCCCGGAATCCCGAGCGCGTTAAATTCCGCAATCAATGTATGTTTCAACTGTCCAAGGGCCTCCATCCCTCCCTGCCGGATGCTCTCGGCAGCGATACAGGTTCCCCCAAAGGGATGGCCGTCCGTTTTACGGCAGCCGCCGCAGTCCTCTTTTCTGCCGCACTCGCTGCAGCAGTCCACTCCACAGATAGATTCTTCCATTCTGTCTCTCCTTTTCTTCCTGTTATATTCCGGCGGGAACCGGCCATTCAAGCCATGACTGGTCGGCCAGCCGTGCTCAGCCGTCCAGAAGAAATTGCAGCATTTCTTCATATGTGACAAGCGTCACATTTCCCATCCGGGCGGCAGTTTCCGCACACCCTTCCGTAAATCCGCTTTTTGCGAACAGATACAACTGCGTCCTCCGGTAATGAAACATCCGGCTTCTGCCTGCCAGTGTGTCCAGGACGCCGGTATCCACCTTCCCGTTTGTCCATTTGCATTCCCCAAACAGCGCCGTGTCCTTATCCTGCTCGCCCATAATGTCGATCTCCGCCTGACTGCGGGTGGCCGGATCCGTTCCCCACCATCGGCCAAGCATTCGAAATTCCACGGGCGATTTTCCTTTCAGCAAAAGCTTCCAGAGGTACTGTCTGCATATTTCCTCAAAAACCTTTCCCATATAATCCGACAGACATGGCTCAATCCTCCTGTAAGCCAGTTCCGCCGCTCCCCGCCCAATCAGAGAGCTGTTTTCCGGCACAAACCGATACCAGAAACGGAACATATTGTCAGAAATGTGATAAACCGCTCTCCGGGACTCTTTTTCACCATAAGGATTTTCTTTTTCAATCAGCCCCAGCGCAGTCAGATTTTTCAGATAAGAAGCGCATACGCTGGTTTCAGCGCCGACCTTCCCGGCGATTTCGGACATCCGGGAAGCGCCCGCCGCTATGGCCGTGATGATCGCATTGTAAAGCGCCGGTTCCCTCACCTCCTGCTTCAGCAGATTTTCCGGTTCCTCAAAAAGGAAGGAAACGGGATTCAGGAATGTCCGCATGATGTTTTCCGCAATGCTCAGCCGGTCATCCATCTGGAGAAGATACTGGGGCGTCCCTCCCGCAATGCCATAGACCAGCGCCTTGTCCTCAGGAGAAAAGCGGGGAAAGCACCGCGCGGTATCCTCAAAATCAAAGGGAAGAAGCTTGATCTGCGCTGTCCTCCTGCCATAAAGCGGCGCCTTGTAAGCCAATACCTGATCCTCCATATAGGACATGGAAGAACCGCAGAGGATCAGCATCAGTTTCGACGTTTTTCCATATTGATCGATCAGAAGCTGCAGCGTGGAAGCGAGGCTTCCGGAGGAGCGGGCCACATAGGGATACTCGTCGATAGCCAGGATCAGCCGTTCTTCCTTCGCCAGGCGGAATACATACTCCAGAGCGGACTGAAAAGAAGAAAAAGACGCTTCCGTCAGAATTCCCGTGCTGTATTCCATGATATTTCTGCTGAGATTTTCCAGATTCTGCCCGGCGCTGCTTTCCACTCCCATGAAATAGATCGCCTTTTTTTCTTTTATAAACTGGCTGATCAGCGCAGTTTTTCCCACACGGCGGCGGCCATAGATCACCGCAAACTCAAATTTTCCCGACGCATACAGCTGCTCCAGGGAAGCCAGCTCCTTTTCTCTTCCTATGAACATTTTCTGTGCCTCCGATCTGTATTTGTCTCACTATAGCATTCGCCCTCAAATTAGTCAATTTTATTTTACTAAGTTATACTTTAGTAAATTATAATCAACTAAATTTGCAGTATCTTTTCTCCGCCAGACGGGATTGCCGTCCCTTCAGCTTTCCACAATCCTCAGATCCCAGCCTCCGACCACAATCTCCTGCCCCGGCGCATACGTTTCTCCAGAAAGCAGCTCCGTTCCGCCCTGCGGACAGATACAGCGCTGCGGCTCTTTTGCATAGTTCAGGTACCAGGTAAGGCGCTTCCCTTCCTGGTTCGTCCCTTCCGTGATCACCAGCGGGAAGGCATAATCCTGCTTCCAGTCGGAAAGGCCCTTCTCCTGCCACAGCGCCCCGATCAGCGCTTTCAGGTAAGCGGATGAGGTCATGCAGCCCAGATAGATGCAGGTTCCCTTTCCGTAATCGTTTCTGGTGACGGCCGCATATTTTCCCCAGGCGTAATGGTCATAGGAAGCCAGTACCTGCGCGCCCTGGGGTTCCAG
>DWUW01000186.1 GCA_019120525.1 Candidatus Eisenbergiella stercorigallinarum
AAGGATCCCGCGAAGGTATCCACAAGCTTGCCGGAGGGATTGGAAACACCGCAGAGAATGTCCGCTATGGCAAGGCCTCCTTCGATTCCTGCCTGCCAGGCCAGAAGGACCGACTGAATGGCGGGCTCATCCTTAAACCAGGAGGAATCCACCATGCCTCCCACATCCAGCACCGCGGCCACACGGGGGAAAGCAGCCTTTACCGCCTCCACCATGGCCTGCTCCTCACAGGAAAGATAAAAGTCCCCGTCCCCCGGGATTCCTTTCCGGTCCCAGCCCTCGCTGGAATAACGGCAGATAACGACCACCGCCGTATCCGTAAACCTGCGTGCCGCTTCCAGAAGCTCTGCGGGGACGGCAGGCTCCGCCGTCTTCCCGTTCTCCGTGCCGGCCGCGTACTGCCGCTTCACCTCTTCTGCATAAAAGGCGGAAAGCGGGTCGAACACCTGTATCCTTCCCTCCGCCTCCTTCTGCTTCATTCCCTCATAAACGTTGCGGGTATAGGAGGTGGTCACATCTCCGCTTCCGCCGCCTCCGCGGACATAATCGATCTGCCCTTTGCCGAATATGGCTACCTTCGTCCCGTCAGCAAACGGGAGCACACTGCCTTCATTTTTCAGAAGCACCATGCCTTCCTCCGCCGCTTCCAGGGACAGCGCGATATGCTCCGCGCACGCTGTAACCAGCCTTCCGTCCTCCCCCAGCGGAATACAGGGCTGATGCGCGATCCTGTTCCATTTTTCCATAACTCCTGATCTGCCGTATCCAAACGGCATTTCCTCCTTTTATATTTGAAATCCGATTCTCCCCTTTTCGCCGGGAAGCAAAAAGCCTGCCCCGCGCGCCCTGCTCTTACCTGCTGATCTTATGAAAGATCACGCAGTTGGGCTGGGGTACCGGTATTTCCCGTCCGTTCATGACAAGCAGCCCCTTCTCCAGATCCACGGTAAAGAAGGTGAGCGTTCCGGAATCCTGGTTTAAGGACACCAGATGCCGGTTATCCGGGAACAGCGCCACATCCTTCGGATATTCCCCGCTGACGGGCAGGCACAGAAGCTTGGTCAGGATACCGCTCTCCTGGTCGATCCGGTAAATCGTCGCGCTGTTGTCACCCGCGTTGGAGCTGCACAGATAATTGTAATCATCAGACATACTCAGGGCGCTCGCCGTGGAACCGCCCGCGTGATAATTGTTCAGCGTGCCGATGGTCTGGATCTTTTCAAAGAAAGGATTGTTCTTCTCTTCCCGATAGGAATAAACGTCGATGCTGTTCTTCAGCTCATGGACGATATAGAGGTACTTCCCGTTCTTGCTGAATTTCAGATGTCTCGGCGCGCTTTCCATATCGCTTCGGATCACGTCCACCAGGCTCAGCTTTCCCGTCGCGTGATCCAGCCGGTATACATTGGTATGGTCCATTCCCAGGTCCGCCACGCAAAGATAATGGTTGTCCCTCGTCATCCTGGCACAGCTGATATGGGGCCGGAAATTCCGTTCCGCCACAATCCCCAGGCCTTTAAAATAGATCTCATCCGTGATCTCGCCCACGCCTCCGTCTTCCCTGACGCGCAGGACCGTAAGCTTTCCGTCATGATAACCCGCTACAAACAGATATTTGTCCTCATAATCCGTGGATACATAGCAGCCGCGCATGCCGTTGATGGAACCGAGATTGATGGTGGTAAGGCTTCCGTCGTCCCCGATGGCAAAAGCCTCTACCCCGAAATCCGTAATGGAATACAGATATTTCCGGTTATGGGATATCGTCACATAGGAGGAATTGGTGATCTTTACCTTTTCCTTTTCCGTAAACCGTCCCTTCTCCATGTCCACGTCGAATACCGTAATGCCGTATTCTCTCTGATCCCCTATCGTATAGGTTGAAACGTAGGCAACATATTTTTCCTGTCCCATTTTTCCTCCATTCCGGAGCGTCTGCGCGCTCTCGCCCCTGTTTTGGCCTGCTGTCACAGCCGTTTTCTCACACTCTTTTTTATCTTACCATAGAAGGGCCGTTTTGTTAATCTCTTTCCCTGTAAATTTTGGGGCAAAAATCACCCGCGCCGGATGAGCGCGCAGCCGGCGCGGGTTCTGATGGGAAATCCTCCGTACTGCGGGGCAGGACGTCGTTTAATCTTCACTCAGCTGCCCATCGATGATATGTACGATCCATCCCGCAGCCTTCGCCACATTCAGGTCATGGGTGATCATCACTATGGTATTTCCCATATCGTTCAGTTTTTCAAACAGCTTCAGGACCTCTCTCCCACTGCTGCTGTCCAGGGCCCCGGTAGGCTCGTCGGCAAGCAGCAGCGCCGGGTTCCCCACCAGCGCCCTGGCAATGGACGCCCTCTGCTTCTGGCCTCCGGACAGCTCCGCCGGCTTGTGGGAGAGCCTGTGGTCGATCCCAAGAAGCTTTATGGTGTCCATACACCGTTCCCTCGCCTCCTGGGAGCTCATGCCGCGTACTACTAACGGCATGATGATATTCTGCAGGATGTCATAAGTGGGGATGAGCTGATAGTTCTGGAAAATAAAACCGATCTCCCGGTTCCGGACATCGTTCAGCTCCTTTTCTTCCATTTCATGGATAGGGTTGCTGTCCAGGTAATACTCCCCGCTGTCGGCAAGGTCCATGCATCCGATGATGTTCATAAGCGTTGTCTTTCCGGACCCGGAAGGCCCCAGAATGGCGACAAATTCCCCTTTTTTCACCTGAAAGCAGACATCCTTCAGTACGGGTACCTTTTCTTCCCCGAGCAGATAACCCTTGTTGATATTTATCATGTCTATGATCAGTTCCCGGTTGATCTCCATATCTTCCTCCATGCCGTTTTACTGTACGATCCAGATCTTCAGGATATTATCCGTCCCTTCCTCAGTCAGTACGGCGATCACGTCTCCTGCCGAAAGCCTGGAAAAAGTGGTGGTAACTCCGAGGGATGTGATCACGTCGGTTCCGACCGGGATCTGCCAGGATTTCGTCTCACCGTCTTCTTCCGAAAACAATTCCCCCTCCGGCGCGCTTCCCGTTTCCATCCGCTCCACGGCTGCCGCGTCAAGGAGGACCGTTTCCATTTCATTCCCGACGATCGTATGGATCCTTGCATAGGTGAGCTCCTCCTGCTCCCCGGCCACGATCTGGACCGTTTCTCCGGCCGCGGCCGCGGAACGCTGCCAGAAGAAAAAAGCGCCTCCTCCCGCCGCTCCAAGGCACAGCAGGACCGCGATCGAGGCCAGGAGCTTTTTTCTGCGCCGCCGTTTCTTCTTCAGCAGCAAAAGATCATGTGAGGTGAGCGGAGTATGTTCCATTTTCGTTTCCTTTCTTTCCGCCCCGGCCGCCGACGGGATCTCCTTCGGGGCCGGAGCCGGTATTTTCCTATTCATGGTTCAGCGCCTCCACGGGGATCATCCTGGAAGCCTGGTACGCAGGATAAAACCCGAAAACCGTACCGGTCAGGACGCCGAATACCAGAGAAAGCACGCCTCCGGAGACAGAAAGGGAGATGGTGACGCCAAACCGCTCCAGCGCCGGAGTCAGGCCGAGCGCCAGCATAACGCCGAGGATCGCTCCGATCAGGCTGGTACAGCTCGCTTCCAGAAGGAATTCCTCCAGGATATCCTTCCTGGAACAGCCGATCGCCTTGAGGATACCGATCTCATTGGTACGCTCCTTCACGGAAACGAACAGTACGTTCATGATCCCAAGCCCTCCGACAATGAATACGATCACAGCCATGCAAACTAGGAGCATGGTCAGGGTATCGTTGGAAGCGGACGCCGCCTCCATCCTGCTTCCCGCATCCGATATGGTAAATTCCGCGTTGGGATAGCTTTCCCCGAGAACCGTTTCCACATCCGCGATCACGGCATCCACATGGTCCACATCCTGCGCGATCACCGTAAGCGTGGGGCTGACGTTGCTTCCCGCCAGATACTTAAGCCCCGTTTCATAGGGGATAAAAATGGCGCTGTCCGGACTGATCCCGGAGGAAACCGTTCCCATCCCGTTTAAGATACCGATCACCTGATAGGGACGGTTGTCGATATATACGGTTCCGTTATATGCGTCATAAACGCTTCCGAATATCTCCCTGGCGGCATCATAGCCGAGGACACAGACCTTTTCCTTATAGGTATCGTCATCATCGTCCAAAAATTCCCCGATCACCAGTTCCATATTGCTGAGGGCCGCATAATTGCTCTGGACGCCAGCGACCGTATAGGAGGCGCTTTCCTCCAGCTCTCCGCCGTCCACTGTGGAGGTGACAGTAAAGCTGAGGCATCCCTCCTCCACCCCCGGGACAAAGGCAAGGATATCCTCCAGATCGTCCGTAGAAAGGGTGATCCGTTCCGTGTTCACCTCTTCTCTGCCGCCTCCGAAAAAGCCGCCGAACATGCCGGCCCCGAAGTCCGGCATCCCGCCGCCGGGCGCGCCGCCTCCCGAAGGCATCCCGCCTGCGGGCGCGCCGCCCGGCGCTCCTCCTGAAGGCCCTCCCCCCGCGGCTCCTCCCGGCATTCCGCCTCCCGCGGGCATTCCGCCCCCGAAATCATTTCCCTGATATTCATAGGTGATGTCGATGGCGCCCGCGTTCAGGTTCTTAAACTGCTCCACCACCTCCTCACGGCCGCCGGTACCGATGGCGATCACCAGCATGATCGTGGCGGAACCGACGATGATCCCGGTTGAGGTAAGGATCACCTTAAATTTGTTGGAAGCCAGGTTCAGCCAGACGAGCCTGAAGATTTCCGTAAGTCTCATGAGCCGCTCACCCCGCTTTCGATCAGGACCGTGTCCCCTTCCTCAA
The DNA here is from genome assembly GCA_019120525.1 of Candidatus Eisenbergiella stercorigallinarum. Taxonomy (GTDB): domain Bacteria; phylum Bacillota; class Clostridia; order Lachnospirales; family Lachnospiraceae; genus Eisenbergiella; species Eisenbergiella stercorigallinarum. Next base: position 4,809 of record DWUW01000186.1, read on the forward strand.
GCCCTTCGATCACTTCCACATTGCTCCCATCGGAAAATCCGGTGACCACTTCCAGGCTGGCCACGTCTCCGTTTTCATCGTATACCCGCACGTAGGATTTTCCGTTTTCCCGGTAAACGGCACGGTTGGAAACATAGGTAACGGTTTCCGTCTCCTTCGTGACAAAGGTGAGCTCCGCCGTCATCCCGTCGTACAGCTTCGCGGTATCTCCGGAAAGCTTCACGGTCACATCTGAATAGGTCGTTCCCGTGGAGCTGTCATACTGAGCGTCCCCGATTTCTTCCACCGTACCGGAAAAATCTTCATCCGGCCAGGCGTCGATGCTCACGTTCACCGTATCGTTCTCCCGTATATTTTCCAGATCCGCTTCCTCCAGGGAAACCGTCACTGTCACCTCGTCATAGTCGCTTAAAACGATCAGCGTACTTCCCGTATCCACAGAATCTCCTTCTGCCAGGGAAATTTCCGTGACCACACCGTTGTACTCTGAATTTACAGTCTGTTCCCCGAGCACCGCGTCAAATTCATTCAGCTTTTCCACCGCGTCGTCATAGTCCTCCTGAGCCGTCTGCGCTTCAAATTCTCCCATTCCCACGCTTACGGCATACCGTTCGGAGGCGTTGGCATAGCTCAGCGTCCGAAGGGAAAGCTGTGCCTGCGCGTCGATCTGCCCCTGCTCCAGGCTCTGTTTCGCGCCGGTGAGGCTATCGGTCAGTTCAGCGATCTCTTCCGTGGTTTCTGTAATGGAATCCTGTGCCGTCTCTATTTCCTCTTCCAGGGTTTCGGTCACGGCTTCCGCGTCTTCCCTGGCATTTTCCGCCGTGATCCAGCCGTAGGCGTCCGTGATCATGTCTGTGGTTTCCAACACATATTCCGCATTTTCCAGGATTTTCTTTTCCGTTTCCAGATCCGCCTGGTATTCCGCCAGCTGTTCGTTCAGCTCCAGGAGTTCCTCATTCGCTTCCGTGATCTGCTCCTCGATCTCCGTGACCGCCTCCTGAAGCTGTGAAAGGGACGTATCATATTCCGCCTGGGCGAGCGTCTCTGCGTATGCCGTATCCGTATCATATTCCTGCTGCGCATCCAGCCGCGTCATGGCAAGCTGCGTCTGCGTCTGCTCCAGCGTTACCTGGGCATCGGCCACATCCGCGGCAAGCTCCTCACGGATTTCCTCAATGCTGTCCTGCGCAAGCCGGTAAAGAGGATCGCCCTCCGATACCTCCTGCCCTTCTGTAACAAGAATCTCCTCCACCGTCAGGGTTCTTTCCGCGGAAGCGGCGGATCCTCCCGCCGTCATCCCCTGAAAGACATTTCCTCCCGGCTGCTCCCAGGAGAAGCTGCTGCTCCCGCTTTCCGTATAAGCGCTCATATCCAGCTCAAAAGTCTGTTCGGCGGTTCCCACCTCCACGCTTCCGGTTTCCTGCAGCCCGACGGTAAGCGTCCCGTACTGCACGGTTTCTTCCCGGTATACCGGCTCTTCCTCTCTGTTTATCACAAACAGATAACCGGCGGCCATGCCTCCCAGAAGAAGGGCAGTTCCTCCCGCGCCAAACAAAAGAGCCTTTTTCTTCCCCGGCTTTCGCTTTTCTTTCATTCTCACCCATTCTCCCTTCCGGTCTCTTTCAGGCTTTCCTCATCCATCCCCGCACCGACTGTGCCGGCGATATAGACCGTATCCCCTTCGGACAATCCCTCCAGGATTTCTGTCTGTGTGCCGTTGGAAAAACCGGTTGTTACCGGCCGCAGCACCATGTTTCCTTCCGCGTCCTTTTTATAGACGCCCGTGCTTCCGTCTTCTCCGGTCACAACCGCGCTGGAATCCACATAAAGCACATTCTCCACGCTGTCTGTCACAAAAGTGATATCCGCCGTCATTCCGCCGTAGATCCTGGTAGTATCCCCTTCGATATGGATGGTTACCGGATAGTTGACCGTGGCGGAATATTCACTGTCCGCCGATGTGGTTACCGCGCTCACCGTCCCTTCCCATTCCTCATCCGAATAGGCGTTCATTTCTATGGTTACGGTGTCTCCCACGGAAATATGGGAAATATCCTCTTCAGAAACATCGATCGTGATGGAGCAGGCATCCTCCGTCACATAGGAAAGCATGGTTCCCGCACTCATGAGACGGTCTCCCGCCTCGTAGGCAATCTCCGTAATCAGCCCGCTTCCGTCCGCCCGGATCACGCCGTCCTCTCCCACAAAAGCCTCAAAATCGGAAAGAAGCTCCTGCGCTTCCGTAAGCGTCTGACGCGCGTCATCCACAGTATCCTGCAGGGAATCCAGCGTATAGCCATACACATCTTTCGCCAGGCTTCCTCCCTGCACCGCGCTGTCATATTCCTGCCTGAGAAGCAGCTCTTCCTGCCCCAGCTCCGTCTGGGCCTTCAGGATCTCTTCATTGTGTTCCAGGATCTCCTGTGTGTTTTCCTCGATCCCATCCCGATAGCTCTGAAGCAGGTCGTCCAGCTCTTCAAACGAGGAAAGGGCCGTCTGGTAATCCTCGTAGTTCGCCACATAAGCCGCCACGGAAGAAATATCCGTCTCATCCAGAAGTTCCTTCGCCTTCTCCATTTCATACTTCAGATCACTGTACTCCTCCAGCGTATCTTCATCCACCAGTTTTTCATTCCAGTCGTTGATCTCCTTCTGCAAAACCTGGATATCCGCATACAGCAGGTTAATCTGCTGCTGCAGGTTATTCATGGAGGCATCATAGCTGCGCTGCGCCGTATCTGACTCCGCCACCGAGCTATTGTAGGTGCTTTTCGCGGTCTGTGCCTGCGTATTGTATTCGCTTTCCGCCTCCGCCAGCTCTACCCTGGCCTCAGAGACACTGTTTTTCAGATTTCGGCGGACGCCGTCGATACTGTCCTGGGTAAAGCGGAAAAGATCATCCCCTTCCTTCATTCTCTGCCCCTGGACGACGTAAACTTCTTCTATTTCCAGATAACGGCTGGATTCTCCATCCTCTCCGTCTTCCTCATCCTCCTCGTCTTCCTCCTCGTAGCTGATATCCAGGTCGTAGGTGACATGGCTTTCTTCCATTTCCACACTGCCGTTTTCCATGATCCCCTGGATCAGATCCCCGGACTGTACCTGTGTTTCCATGTAAATGACCGTCTCCCGGTCCATGAGCGCCGGCCGGATGAAAACCGTGTAAACACAGACGCCGAGCAGCAAAAGGAAGGCGATGGCCGCCATGGCCAGCTTAACGATGGTCTTTTTCCTGATCTTCTTCATTGTTCCCTCCCTGCCGAAGCGCTATTTTCCGAAATGCTGCCCATCCCGGCAGGCATATCGTTTCCGGAAACCCCTTCCGCTCCGAAGCTGTCTCCCGTCCGGTCTTCCTGCGCCTGCAGATCTTCCGTGGTAACGCCAAAATAAACGTTGGCGGAAAGGTTCTGGGATAATCCGCTCACATCTCCCGTCAGCTCCACCACGACGGAGTACGTCACGCTGGAACGGCTGGAAGAGGCGGAAACCGGGTCCACCGAGCTTACGGACGCGTCAAAAATCCCGTAATCCGATACTGCCACGACAGCCTTATCTCCGATCCCGACCGAAGCGATATCCTCCTGTCCCACAGATGCGGTAACAGTAACCGTATCCGGATTGCTGTAGGCAAGCACCATGCCGTCTTTCGAAAGGGACGTTTCTTCCCTCGCGTTCACCATCATCACCGTTCCCGCGCTTGTGGTATAAAGATATCCGTCACCGATCGTCTCTTCAAATTCCCGGAGATTCTCATCGGCTTCCTCTTTGGCGTTCAGCGCCACGCTGATCTCATCGTTGATCCGGTCGATTTCCGTCTGGTAGGTTTCCTGCGCCCGGCCGCTTTCCGAAACGGCGGCGTCATATTCGCTCTGGCTGCTCACCTGCTGCCTTTCATATTCGATCCGGGCTTCCTCCAGCTGGATCTTCAACAGCTCCAGATTTGTCTGCGCCTGGGCGTAGGAAGCCTCCGCCGTTGCCTTGGCGTCCTCGTAGTTTTCCAGCGCTTCCTCGTAGGCGGCCTCATTTTCCTGGACCTCCTGATCCAGCATATCATATACGGTAAGCTTTGTGCTGTCGTTGCTGACACGGCTGCCGCCTCCGCTCTTTCCCCCTCCGGAAGGCGCCGATCCTCCCGCGCCCATGCCTGAGCCGTCAGAAGGAGCTCCCGCGGCATCAGGAGGCGCACCGGAACCTCCGGAAGATTCCGGGGCAGCCTCCCCGCCCGCGCTGTCTCCGGCCGTCTGTGCGCTCCCCGCGCCCATGTTGCCCGAAGAGGACGAAGGATACTGATCCTCCAGCCCTTCCACATCCCATTCCTCATACAGCTGCATCAGCGCGGCAAAGGTGGTGTTCAGGGCTTCTTCCTTCTCTGCGACCTCATAATAGGTATAATAATAATCCGATTCTATGGACGCCGCATATTCCTCTACCAGCTCCTGCGCCTCTTCGATCTGCTCCTCCAGGGATTCAATCTGTGTCTCGTATTCCTTCAGGGATTCTTCATATGTATAAGAAGCATATGTACCGTTCAGGAGGCTGGTATCCAGCGTCTGCTGCGCGGTGATCTTTTCTTCCTCCCCGTCCAGCAGCGCCTGCCTGTAATCCAGATCCGCCTGCGTCGCCTTTTCTTCCAGTTCCCTTCTCGCTGTCTTCACACTGTCTTCCGTCAGCTTCAGGATCGCTGTCCCCGCTTCCACTTCATCCTGGCTGGACAGATATACCTCTTCGATCTCAAGCTCCGTATCGAGGAAATTCAGGTCAAAGCTTTCCTCCTGCATCCCGATCGAGGTACTTCCTCCCGCCGTAACCACATCTGTGCCGAAATCCAGGTCCATATCCGGCATCTCATCCTGCGGCAGGTTCTCTTTCTCCCCTGACCAATACAGGAAAAAAACTCCCGCTCCCGCCGCCGCAAGCAGCAGGACCGTACAGACACCGGCCAGAAGCCGCTTCTTTTTCCCTGGCTTTCCAGGCTCCTTCTCCTTACCGTCCATTCTTTCCTCCATTCCGAAGCACAGCCCCTTTTTTCATACCGGTCCGGACTTTCGCTTCGTTTTTTCTTTCTCCCGTTCCAATGCTTAACGGGTTAAATACTTTTCAAATTTTATCGGAGATTTGTTTCCGGTATTTGTTTAAATTGTGAAAATTCTGTGTTTTTTTGATCTTTTCCCTTTGGGCCGTAAAAAAGCAAGTTCATCGAAACGCAAAAGAAGGACCGTGGGCTTTTTTTAGGTTCTTTCTGAATTTTGGGTAAATTAGTGTTTTAAGAGACTGGCATCACGCTTTTTGATGCCAGTCTTTTTACAACAAAGATTGTAGGCTGAATCCATCTGTTTGAGGCATAAATGCCAGTTTACATTTTTTGCCCAGGTTGACTAATCCGCTTCTACCGTATACAATACGTTTGAGGAGTTTGAATTTGTTGTTGTTCCCTTCAACAAATCCAGAACTTTCAGGATGGGATATCGCATTCTTGACCGGGGCGATATCCTTTTTTATTCCATTACAAAACGCTGCCAGTTCTCCATCACCATACTTTTCCAGAAATCCATCCAGCTTCCCAGGTTCATTTCCCATTAGGATCGCATGGAATTCTTTGAATATATTTTCCACATGGGATGCGATTGGGAATTTTTCTTTTATAAGTTCTATGTATTTTCCTAATTCTTCATCCTTCTGAACCTTAGGGTTGCATGTCAGCAGATATTTCAGGATCTCCATGCGCTTAAAACAGATAACCCCTGGAGGCATGACATTTTCCATGAGATAACGCGTATTAAAGGGTACTCGCCCAGGAAAGTTGTTTTTCCCAATCAGGTAAATATATTTCCCCAATTGTTCCGGGCTTTCTGCAAAATCTTCCTGCTCCCGGATATAAAAATATATGGTTTCATTGCTGTGCCCGTCCAGCATCATTTTGAATATGACATTCAGCCATTTGTTCATAGGGGATTCCCGTTTTTTACAGTTTTTAGGGGAATCCATGCTCTCAATTTCAGAAGCAGTCATATGGATATACCGTTTTGCGGTAGGGCTGGATATTTCAAAATGTTCTGCAACCGTTGTTATCTTTTTCTTTTCAAGGTTCTCCCAGAACTGCCTGACTTCGAGTATCAGCTGCCGTTTTTTTTACGGTTCTCTGCCTGGTCTTTATATTGCTTTGCGGAAAGGTAGTGCTTCTTATTGTCGTATAAATGTTCCGAACCATCCGGGTTCATGGGTGGTGTATTGTCATAATGCAGTGTGGCGAGATAGTTTTTGTCAGGTTTCTTTTCCCTCAATATCTTTTCAGGCTCCTGGTCAAGTATCTTTCCATCTTTTATATATATGCTGGAAGGCATTTCTGCTTTGAATATGTCTTTGAGGTATCCAAGCAGATTTTGTAACAGATGGAAACGGTCTGCCACCTGGACACAATCTGGCAGCACGGCATTGATTGCCGTTGCATAAGCACTCGCCCTGTCGCGGGCAACCAGCCGTATTTTTTGGTGGCTTTTCAGCCATTCCATTAATGTTTCTGCATCCCGCCCCTCAAGAAGGGCAATCAGATGATGGTCTTTCAAATCATAAACAGCAGTTGCATAAGTCTGCCCTTTGCGGATTGCAACATCATCTATGCCAACTTCCTCCACATCCGGATTATCCGCAAACTCTATCCTGTCATACAGGCGTTGGATTGTATCATTACTAATTTTAACGCCGAGAAGAGCAAGGACCTTACTGGCCCCTTCATTACTAAGGAACATGGATACACCAAGGATCAGGGAATTTAATGCATCAGTGCGGACCTGGGAAGCTTTTGCAAAAGGAAGATCTTCCATAAACACTTTACAATCGCAGGAAGGGTTTTCACATTCATATTTGTAAACATTGGCGTGCAGGAAGGTTTGTTTACAATGAATGGGCATATCCTGAAGGACACGTTTATAGGTTGCGTGCAGCTTATTACTTTCCTGGCCGCATATAGGGCACTTACAACTGTGTGGTTTTGATTTTATAAAAAGATGCAGGGTGTTCGCATCTTCTGTATGGTCGTACACATAATGGTTGTTTCCTAATAGAAACGAATAATCATCTGTTTCATGGTACTTCATATATGTCACCGCCTGTCTTATGATAATACTATTGTACCATAAATACCCATAATTGAGAAGCGCTTTTCATCAAAAAAACAGGTACATTATGTACCTGTTTTTTTGATGAAATACCCAAAGTTCAGAAAGAACC
>DWUW01000187.1 GCA_019120525.1 Candidatus Eisenbergiella stercorigallinarum
CCGTTCTTTTCCACCGTATAATAATACGTGGTACCAGGGCGCAGGCCGGTTACCTTTACGCGGTTGAACTCATACTGTACATTATTCGTCAGAGACGGGTCCACATCTCCGGTCACGCCGGTGAAGGTCTTCATGTCGTCCTCGCTGGTTCCGAAATGGACCACCGGGGTGGATTCTCCGTTCTTCAGGCTGTACCATGCCAGATTGATCTCGCTCTCATCCCCGCCGGGGGCGATGGACACCTGCGTGTAATCGTTCGCGAGCGTCTCCCAGTTTATCATCCACGCCTGCCAAGCCGGGCTTGCTCCCGTAACGGAGCTGTCATTGTAATGCACCGTCGCCGCAATGGCGGAAATACCTGCCGTCGCTGTAAGGGCAAATGCCAATAATCCTGCTACCAGTTTCTTTCTCATTTCCATTAACCTCTTTTTCGTAAAATCACACAGGAAGCCTCCGGGCCCGGAAAGGTCTTTCATCTGTCTACGAAAAGGAGTATAAACCGGGATTTATGCTATTTCAATACAGGTATGGATGTTTTTAAATACCTTTTACATGACCGTTACATTTCAGCCGGTATCAATCGCGCGATACGCACAGCTCACGGCGACGCCGTTTACTTATCACACAAAAAAGACGTCATGCCACGCACGACGCCTTCCATGTTCTGTCATAAAATAATATTTATGCCTCAGTCTTAACGATCTCTCTCTTATTATAGGAGCCGCAGGCCTTGCACACTCTGTGAGGCATCATCAGAGCGCCGCACTTGCTGCACTTTACCAGAGTAGGAGCGCTCATTTTCCAGTTCGCTCTTCTCTTGTCTCTTCTGGATTTGGAAGATTTATTCTTAGGGCAGATAGACATTACTTACACCTCCTTGCTCTCACGAAAAATATCCATGATTGCCGCCATTCTGGGGTCTGGAACGAAGGTATCGCAGCCGCACTCCCCTTCGTTTAGGTCTTTCCCGCAGACCCTGCACAATCCCTTACAGTCTTCTCTGCATAGAACCTTTGCAGGCCAGCAGGTAAAGATTTCACTGCGGACCAGGCTGTCCACATTCAGCTGATACCCCTCCATAAAAGCGCTCTGCTCTTCCGCTTCATCCTCATCCGCCGTCTCCGGCGACAGGACGCTGACAGAAATATGGAGTTTAAGGCTTTTTGTGACATCCTTCAGGCATCTGTCGCACTTCATGCCAAGACTGACCCCGGCATCGGCCTCGATCAGAGCCCTGCCTTTTCCGTCATTGGCAAGCGTCAGCGCAACCGGGGACTTCTCCACAACGGGAAAATGCTCCCCCTGAAAATCAACCTCCGTAAGCTCCATCGGAACCTCTCTGGAAACTGATTTCCCTTCTTCCTCAAAAATATCGCTCAGATTGATCAGCATAGCAGACCCTCCTGTTCGCACTTTGTTAATTATACATAACCGAAATCGGATTGTCAACACAAAATCTCGCTGTTCCCTCAGATTCCATGGGCAAAAAGGTAATCCTTCCAGAGCTGATAATATTTTGCCTTCAGATGGATCTGATCGAAGGTATAATCGGAGATCAGATTTCCGTTTTCATCGCAGACCGCGTCGTTGACCTCCAGATAGAAAATACTCCGGTTATCCGCCATCAGGGAAATGGCCTGGTTCCTTCCGTTGATATTCGTGTTGTTGAAAACCTCGTCCGTATCGTTCTTCTCTTCTCCCACACGCATGATCCCCTGGATGAAGATCAGGGCATCCGGCTGGAGCAGGCGGATCCTGTTGACCGCTTCCGCGTACACCCGGAAAAAGCTTTCCGTTGTCCCCTTTCCCAGCTCGTTGATCCCCAGCATGATATAGATCTTGCCGAACCGCCTCTCCGTCAGCGCCTCTTCCAGAGTGGCCTTTTTCCCATTTGAAAGGTGGGCAAATTTTTCCGGCTCCTCAAAAAGGTCATAGATGGTCAGGGACGTCTTTGCAAAAAAGACCGTGCTTTCCTGGAATCCGCCATATTCATCCAGCCCTACGGTACGGGAATCCCCGATGAACAGCGCGTCGTCAAAGTAACTTTCCTGCACCTGGACAAAGGTTTTCTCCTCCTTCGCAGGACTCGTTTCCTGTACCGGCGCCGTTTCCCGCGCGGGGGTCGGCTCCCGGGAAGCTTCCGGCTCCTGCGGGGGAGCGGTTTCTTCCCGCGAAGCTTCCGCCTCCTGCGGGGGAGCGGTTTCTTCCTGTAAAGCTTCCGTCCCGGCTTCCTCCGTCGTACCGGCCGGTTCCTCCGGGGACGGGACAGACGCATCCTTTCCGGCATCCGGCAGGATCAGCTGCCCGAAACGGTCATATCGGCTGCCGTCGGACATGGTGAAGGCGGTATCCGGGGAATCTCCGTTTTGGGGAGACCCGTTTCCAGGTAGCCTGTTTTCCGATACGTTGTTTCCTGATACCGTATTTCCCGATACGCCATTTTCTGATACGCCGGTTCCTGAGACGTCGTTTTCTGATACGCCGGTTCCTGATGTGCCAGTTCCCGGCAAGCCGTTCCGGGAGACGCCATCCTGCCCGTTTGCGGAAAGGCCTTCCCGGGCTTGTGTCCCGTTTCCGTCAGGCTCCGACGGATCTGCATGCCCCGACGGATCTTCCATGGCCGCGGTTTCCCCTTCGGCCGCGGGGATCTCCCTGTCTGCCGTGTTCCTGTCAGCCGTCGTTTCTTTCCCTGCCAGGTCTGCCTCCTCCCACACCGCGGTTTCGGCCTGATCCGGTTTTCCCAGGGTCTGCGTCGGCGCGGCCAGAAGCTCCCAGGGTCCGATGCCGTCCTTCAGCCCCTGAAAGACCAGGGAAAAGGCCGGCGTCATCCAGCCGTTCTGTCTGGAATAGTCCGCATATATGCTGTTTTCCCCGGCGTATCCCGCTCCCGTCAGCAAAACGCCGCTGATAAGAAGCAGAAAAAACAGGGAGCAGGATTTCCATCTTTTCATGAATCGACCACACCTTTCTCAACCCGGCGAAGCGCCGCCGTACATGGGGTTAAAATCCCTGTCCTTCCTGCGGGGACAGGCTCAGAAGCTGAAATACAGAAACGGGTTGCCGGATGAAATACTGAGCCGGTACACAGCCGCCCAGAATAAAAGCATGAGAAGGAACGTAACGGGCCAGCTTTTCTTCCATCTTTCATACAGGCGGCCCACAGCCGGGACGCAGCAGGCGGCTCCTGCCAGCAGGAAAGGGGCGTACAGGAACAGGTATTTTCCGAAATCTCCCGCGTTCAGCGTCTGCCCGACCCCGAAAAAAGGAAACAGCCTGGCAAAATATACGCCCAGCTCTTTCAGATCCGTAATGGCAAAGACCATCCAGGTCAGCGGAATGACCAGCAGGACATAGAGATGCGGCAGCACCTTCCTTCGCTTCAGCCAGCTTCCATAACTCAGCTTTTCCAGGATGACAAGGCTTCCCAGCACGAGCCCCCAGATGACATAATTCCACCCGTTTCCGTGCCACAGTCCGGTAAGCAGCCAAACAAACGCCAGATTTCCGATAAGACGCGCCGTTCCCTCCCGGTTTCCGCCCAGGGGAATATAAACGTAATCCCTGAACCAGCTTCCCAGGGTAATATGCCATCTGCGCCAGAAATCGCTGACGGACACCGCGCTGTAGGGCTGGTCAAAATTCTTTTTAAAGGGGAATCCCAGCATCATCCCGATCCCCACCGCCATCAGGGAATAGCCCTGAAAGTCAAAATAAAGCTGAAGGGAATAAGCGAAGGCCCCCAGCCATGCCAGAGGCGTGGAAATGCTTTCAAACCCGATCGTACGGATATCATTCCACAGGATCCCCAGCCGGTCCGCCAGAAGCACCTTGAACGCAAGCCCGAGTACCAAAAGCCGCAGCCCCTCTTCCAGTTGCTCCGGCAGGATCCGTTCGCCCCACAGGCCCTCCTGCGCATCCTCGTAGCGCATAATTGGTCCGTTTGTGATCTGGGGAAACATACAGATATAGGCTGTAAACCTCCAGAAAGAGGTTTCCGCGTCGATCCTGGCCCGGTATACATCCGCCTGGTAAGACACCAGCTTAAAGGTATAGAAGCTCAGCCCCAGGGGCAGCAGCAGATTTCCCGCTGCCGCCCCGGCCGCCTTGAAAAATACCAGGATCCCCAGATCCACCGCGACGGCCAGAAACAGCCAGCGGAGCATGGCAAGCTGCCTTCTTCTGCGGTGCCGGATCCGGGCAGCGGTTCCCGCCCGGATTCCGATCAGATAATTCAGCGCCGTCACCGAAACGAGCAGCAGCACATACCGGGGCTGCGCGCAGGCGTAAAGCAGGATGCTCCCAACGGAAAGCGTCACATTCCGGTATTTCGGAGGCGTCAGATAAAATGCCGCGAGAAAAACGGGCAGGAACCGGAACAGGAATTCCAGACTGCTGAATACCAGACTATTTTCTCCCGCCAATCTTCCCAGTT
>DWUW01000188.1 GCA_019120525.1 Candidatus Eisenbergiella stercorigallinarum
CGGCCGCACCATCCTCTCCCATAGCGGAAAGAAGATCGATGTAGAGCTTCTGGATACTGATATTCATCGTATTCAAAAGCCGCACCGCGACGCAGTCCGATTCCTTTAACAGCGCCATCAAAATATGCTCCGTGCCGATTAACGGCGCGCGGTAGCGAACCGCTTCCCGGTAGCTGTTTTCCAGGACATGGCGGGCGCTGGGCGTATAGCCCTCCCGTTCCCGCACCTTCGTGTTCTGATAGGAAGCCACCAGTTGCTGCTCCAGAGCCAGAAGCTTCTCTAGCTTCACCTCATTGGCCTCCAAAACCCTGGCGGCCGTTCCGCTTCCCTCCTGTATCAGGCCCACGAGGATATGCTCCGTCCCCACCATGCGGACGCCCATATTCTCTGCGGCCTCTGCGGCAAGCGCCAGCGCTTCCTTTGCTTTTTCTGTATATTGATCCATTCTGTCCATAATCCTCCTACTGAATTTCCGGCAGCCTCTCCCGCAGAAACGCGGCTCTGGCAGCATCCAGCTCCTCCCGGCTTAAAGGCTTCTCCGACCGGCTCAAAAGGTTCGCCGGCTGGATCCCCACCATCAATCCAAAAAAGGAGCAGGGTTCGTCTGTTTTTAAGATCCCGTCATTGATTCCCGCCATGATCTGGGATAACAGCTCCATGGCGTCCTTTCTTGTAAGCCTTCGGGCATACCGAAGCACGCCGTAGGATTTATAAGCCTCGTCGGCCCGGCCCAAAGGCCTCTGACGCAGCGCGTCCTTCCTCAGTTTCTTTTCCTGTACGTCTAACTCCGCAGCCGTTTTGGCCACAAGGTCGATGATCTCCTTCTCGCTCTGTCCCAGCGTTTTTTGATTGGACACCTGGTAAAGGGAACCGAAGTTTTCCCCGCCGTCGCCGTAAACGCCCCGGATCACCGTACCGAAGCGGGCCATATCCGCCGTAAGGCTGGCAAAATTCTTCTTTCGGGACAGCACCGGAAGATGGACGACGGCCGAAGCCCGAAGCCCCGTTCCCACATTCGTCGGGAACGAAGTCAAATACCCATATTTTTCATCAAAGGAATAGTCAAACCGGTTCCCGATATAATCGTCGATCCGGTCCGCCCTTTGGTACAGGCGGGAAAGGCATAGCCCCATATCCACCGTCTGGATGCGGATATGGTCGTCGCCGTTTAAAACGACGCCCTCCCGCTCATCCTCCGAAAGGATCAGCCCCGACGGCTGATGCTTCTTCAGCACGCTGCGGTTGATGGCGCGCCGCTCGAAAAGCGCCGTTTTTTCCAGATCCGCCATCCGGTCCAGATAAGCGAACCGAAACTTTTTTCCCTCAAGGGACCCGATTCCCGCCAGTCCTTCATAAAGCTTTCCCGTCATTTCCGCGCTCTGTTCCCTCGTCATTTTTCCGGGGAACGGATATTCCCGCCAGTTGCGCACCAGGCGGATCCGGCTGTATATCACATTGGAGCCAGGCGTTCCCGGATCCTCATACCATTTATTCATGCTGACTGATCTCCTCCTCCAGCTTATGGATCTCATCCCGCAGCGAGGCCGCCTCTTCGTACTCCTCCCGTTTTACGGCGTCCTTGAGCCGCGCCTGTAAAAGCCTTACCCGCTCCTTCGCCGTAAGCGCCGCCTGCGCCCCGGATGAAGCCACTTCATTTTCCGAAGGCTCCGGCGTCTCCTGGGATGCGCCGTCTTCCTTTAAGGAATCCTCGGTTTCCCGCGCCGTCTCCGCCTCGCCCGCAAGCGGGCGCTTCCAGTCCGCCGGCCGCTTTCCCACATGCTTTTCGCTTCCCTGGAGATGGCGGATATTCTCCGCGATCAGCGGGTCGAAAACGCTGTAGCAGTCGGGACATCCAAACTGGCTGTTTTTTACAAACTCCTCATACGTGGTGCCGCAGGTGGGGCAGACCACTCCGGAAAACCGTTCGCTGGTACGGTCCGTCTCCTGCATCCCCAAGAGGCCGGACAAGAGCTTTCCCAAGGGAAACTCCCCCTCGAACAAAGCGGAATACTGTCCCATATCGATATGGCTCGCGCACTGGGCGCAGAGGTTATGCTCCGTCTTAACGCCGTTGATAACCTCCACATATTTCACGGTTGCTTCCCGTTTTTTGCAATGTTCGCAAAGCATTTTGTTCCTCCTTCTATGCCGGTCACGCCTGTCCGCCGAACTCGTCAAAAATCTGGTCCACAAGCGCATGGACCTCGTCCCGGCCCACGTTCTTGCAGATCCCGCGGGCCACTAAAAGCGTCAGATTTTCCTTCATTTCCTCCATCGCTCTCAGCTTATCCATGTCCAGGGCGATCACGGCTCCCCGTCTCCTGTCCAGACGGAGATATCCCTCCTGCTTTAGTACAGAATATGCCTTATTGACCGTATGCATGTTAATCCCGATTTCGTCCGCAAGCTGCCTTACGGAAGGAAGGCTGTCTCCCTCCCGCAAAGAATCCGTCGCAATCCCTACGATGATCTGATTGCACAGCTGAACATACAGCGCTTCCTCGCTGTTAAAATCAATTTTCAATATCATACGCTCACCGTCTTTCGTTTTCTGTCTGCCGCCGTTTCTACTGCGCCGCGCAGATTTTAAGATATTATTATTACATCTGTTATATTCATATAGTAACAAATTCCCGCATTTTCGTCAAGTGCCAATTCCTGGCGGACACCGCAGCTCCCGGCAGCAGCCCGCAGTTCCCGGCGGATATCCTCCCGCCCCGACAGCGGCCGCAGTTCCCAACAAACGCCGTCTACCGCCTCGTTCCGTCTGCCGCGCGGCTTCCC
>DWUW01000017.1 GCA_019120525.1 Candidatus Eisenbergiella stercorigallinarum
CGAGGTTTCTTCTGTGGCTATTGGTATTTTCACTCTTATGTTCATCCTGATCAGTCTCGTCAGTCTGATCGGCATCCTGCTCCTTTTTCTGTGGAAGGACGGCGCAGGCCGGGAGACGCTGTTTTACCTGCTGGCTGTCTGGGGACTTCTGATCGCCGTCTGCGGAATCACAAGCCTTCCCTCCAATTATACCGTCTCCCGTCTTGTCAGCTTTTCCTTCGGTCTGCTTTCCGCCGCCGGCCTGTTCTGGCACAGAAATATGGAAAACCGCGGGCAGGCGGAAACGTCCGGAAAAGGGCTTCACACCGTCTCTTTTCTGCTCGTCTCCGCCTCCATCCTTCTGGGGATCCTGAAGCTCTCCGGCCTGGTATAGGCATGCGAAAAGCCCCCCGGCGGTTACAAAATAATACAAAAAATAAGCAAGAAAATACATTTCATTTTTTTCCCGATTTTCTATGATATATGGACAGGAAACGATTCCGGGAAAGCCATTTTCCGTAAAAACAGCTCAGGGAGGGATTGTATTTTATGACGCCGATGAAGTGGTTTTACTCGTTTATCAGGCCTTACCGCCCACGGATCTTTCTGGGACTGGTACTGGTCACCTTTCTCGCGGCTCTTGCCATCATCAACCCGGTGGTCAGCGGCCATGTGGTGGACGATGTGATCAGCGGCGGGCAGTATGAGAAGCTGCCCATGCTGGTGGGGATCCTGCTTCTTGTCACCGCGGCGAGAAGCGTGCTCCGCTTCTTCGTCCCCTACAATTTCGAGATCTGCTCGCAGGGCGTCCTTTATAAAATGAGGGACGCGGTATACCGCAAGCTCCTGCTGGAGGATTTCGCCTTCTATAACCGCAACCGTACCGGCGACCTGATGAGCCGCCAGACGGGCGACATGGACGCCATCCGGCATTTCGTGGCGAACATCATCTATTCCATTTATGAAAACGTGCTCTACTTCTGCTTCGCCCTGGTGATGGTCTTTACCATCAATACGAAGCTGGCCCTGTGCATGCTGTGCATCCTGCCCTTTACGGTGTTCTTCACCATCTCGCAGTTCCGGCATGTGAAGCCGGCCTTCCAGAACATCCGCAACCGCTTCTCCAGCCTGAACGCCTTCGTACAGGAAAACATCAGCGGCAACCGGGTGGTCAAGGCCTTCGCGAAGGAGGATTTTGAGAAGGAAAAATTCGATAAGGAAAACGATGCCTACCGGGAAGCCGAGCTGGGCGCGGCAGCCATCTGGTCCAAATACGTGCCGGTTTTTGAATTTTTCTCCAACATCCTCACCGTCGTCCTCATCCTGCTGGGCGGCCTGATGGCCATCCAGGGCGAGATCACCCTGGGAAGCCTGGTCACGGTGAACGGCTATCTGTGGATGCTGAACAACCCCCTGCGTATGGCGGGCTGGTTCATCAACGACGTGCAGCGCTTCATCACCTCCGTGGAAAAGATCTACGCCACCTTCTCGGAGAACCCGAATGTTTTTGACCCGGAAAACGCGGTGAAGAAAAAGCGCCTCAAGGGAAGCGTGGAATTTAAAAACGTATCCTATCAGGCGGAGGATGCCCGGGATGTGGACATCATACGCAATGTAAGCTTTTCCGTAAAACCGGGCCAGACGGTGGGCATCCTTGGCCCCACGGGCTCCGGAAAATCCACCATCATGAACCTGCTCTGCCGCTTCTATGACGCGACGGAGGGCGAGGTGCTCGTAGACGGCGTCAACGTGAAGGACATGGATCTGTACGACCTGCGCGACAACATCGGCATGGCCATGCAGGATGTATTCCTTTTCTCGGATACCATCGAGGGAAACATCGCCTACGGCCGCCCCGACTGCCCGTTTGAGAAGGTCAAGCAGGCCGCCATCGCCGCGGACGCCAATCATTTCATCCAGGCCATGCCGGAAGGCTACGATACCATCGTGGGCGAACGGGGCGTGGGACTTTCCGGCGGGCAGAAGCAGAGAATCTCCCTTGCCAGGGCCCTGCTCAAGGATCCCGCCATCCTGATCCTGGACGATACCACCTCGGCGGTTGACATGGAAACGGAAACCTACATCCAGAAGCAATTAAAAAATCTGGAAGGAGCGCATACCATCTTCATCGTGGCTTACCGCATCTCCTCCCTGAAGGACGCGGACCAGATCCTGGTCCTGGATCACGGACGGATCGCCGAGCGGGGAACCCACGAGGAGCTGCTCAGACAGAACGGATATTACGCCCGCGTCTTCGAGCATCAGTACCATACGGATGCCAAAAAGGCGGCGGAAGCCTATGAACAGGCCGCGAAAGCGGCAGGAAGGGAGGGAAGATAAATGGCACGCAACAAATATGATGTGGATGAGATTTATGAAGAGCATTTTGACCTGGGACAGCTGAAGCGTCTGGGCCGTTATGTCCTCCCCTATAAAAAGGACATGATCATCGCCGCGGTGCTCATGCTTTCTTCCAGCGCCGCAACCATGCTGATCCCCCGCTTCTTCATGACGGTCATGAATGAGATGATCCCAAATAAGGACGTACAGGGCCTGGTGCGCATCAGCCTGCTGACGCTTCTCGTCATCCTGTACTCTGTCTTCGCCCTGAAGATCAAGATCAAGATCACCAACCGGGTGGGGCAGACCGTCATCCATGAGCTGAGAAACGACATCTTCTGGCATCTGCAGGAGCTGCCCTTCTCCTATTACGACGACCGGCCTCACGGCAAGATCCAGGTGCGCGTGGTCAACTACGTGAACAACTTAAGCGACCTGCTTTCCAACGGTCTCTTAAACACCATCACCGACCTGTGCAGCCTGATCTTCATCATTTTCTTCATGCTGTCCATCAACGTGAAGCTGACCCTGATGTGCATGTGCGGCCTGCCCGTCCTCGCCCTGTTCGCCGTCGTCATCAAGAAAAGACAGCACCGGGCCTGGCAGATCCAGAGCAACAAGCAGTCCAACCTGAACGCCTATATCGCGGAAAGCATCAACGGCATCCGCGTGACCCAGTCCTTCGTCCGCGAGCAGGAGAACAGCGGTATCTTCAACCGCCTGAGCGACGGCTACCGCCAGGCATGGATGAAGGCCGTGCGCTTCAACTTCATGATGGGACCCACCGTGGACGTGATCTCCGCCGTGACCACCGCTTTCCTGTATGTGGCCATTGTGGATATGGCGATGAACGGCGGCGCGGCCTCCGTGGGCGTGCTGGTAGCCTTTACCGGATACATCAGCCGGTTCTGGTCCCCCATCACCACCCTGGCGAATTTCTACAATTCGCTGCTCACCGCCATCTCCTATCTGGAGCGTATTTTCGAGACCATCGATACGCCGGTCGCCGTAAAGGACGCTCCTGACGCGAAGGAAATGCCTCCCATCACCGGGGAAGTCCGCTTCGACCACGTTTCCTTCTCCTATGAGGAAGGCGTCAAGACCCTGGACGACGTGAGCTTCACCGCCATGCCTGGCGAATCCTTCGCCATCGTGGGACCCACCGGCGCGGGCAAGACCACCATCGTCAACCTGCTGAGCCGTTTCTACAACATCGGAAGCGGCCGGATCACCATAGACGGCGTGGACATCTCGAAGGTGACCCTGCACTCCCTGCGCACCCAGATGGGCGTCATGATGCAGGACAGCTTCATCTTCTCCGGCACCATCATGGACAACATCCGCTACGGCAACCGCACCGCCACGGACGAAGAGGTCATCCAGGCAGCCAAAACCGTCTGCGCGCATGATTTCATCATGCAGATGGAAAACGGCTACTACACCCAGGTAAACGAACGCGGAAGCCGCCTGTCCGCCGGACAGAGACAGCTCATCTCCTTCGCCCGCGCCCTGCTGGCCGACCCCAAGATCCTGATCCTGGACGAAGCCACCTCAAGCATCGACACGGAAACGGAGATTGTCCTCCAGAAGGGCTTAAACGAGCTCTTGAAAGGCAGGACCTCCTTCATCATCGCCCACCGTCTCTCCACCATCCAGAACTGTACCCGCATCCTCTATGTGGATAAGGGAAAGATCCAGGAGAGCGGAAGCCATGACGAGCTGCTGGCACGCAAAGGAGCCTACTACCACCTGTACATGTCCCAGTACAGCTTCATGAAAAACGCCGATGAGCTCGCCGCAGAAGAAAAGGCAGCCGCAGATGATCCGGACGACCGGGCCATGGCCCCGGCGTACAGCTGATTCTTTCCATCGCTGCGGCAGCCTCAAAATACAGCTGAATATTCCTGTTTATGTTTCCGCGCCCGGAAGGCCCCTTTCCTTCCGGGCGCGGGATTTTGTGAGATAAGCCGGGAACCGGCTCCTTCCTTTTCAGGCGAAATACGCCCTGCAGAATTCGATGAGATATCCGGTATCCAATGCCCCCGCCGTCTCAAAGGCGGAATGCATGGCAAGCTGCGCCAGCCCGATATCCGCCGCCGGGACCGACACATGGGCAGAGGAAATATTTCCCAGGGTGCTCCCTCCGGCTATGTCGGCACGGTTGGCAAAATTCTGGCAGGGAACGCCCGCCTTCCCGCAGAGGCTGCGCACCAGGGCGGCCGACCAGGCGTCTGTGGTATATTTCTGGCTTCCCTGGAACTTCAGGACGATGCCGCCGTTCAGGTAAGGGCGGTTGGTGGGATCGGATTTCTCCGGATGGTTGGGATGTACGCCGTGGGCGTTGTCCGCCGAAAGGAGAAAGCTTTCCGCCAGAATATCCCGTCTGGCCGCGCCGCTGAGCCCGAGGCCTTCACAGACCCAGTCCAGCACGTCCGACAGGAAGGTGGAATCCGCGCCCTGTTTGGTCCCGCTTCCGATCTCTTCATTATCGAAAAGGGCGTAGACCGCGCAGCAGCCCGGCTCTTGCGTCCTTCCTTCTTCCTTCTCCCGGTCCGCCTGAAGAAAACCGGTCAGCACACCGAAGGCGCACTGCAGGTCATCCAGCCTGGGCGAACCGATGAACTCTCCCCTCGCGCCCATACGCCGTCCTTTTTCCCGGTTATACAGAAACAGATCTGAAGCCAGGATGCTCTCCTCCTCGATTCCCAGGCTGCGGGCGCACAGGCCGGCCAGGGTTTCCGGCTTCTCCTCCCCTGCGTCCTTTCCCGCTTTCCCGGAAAACAGGGGAAGCAGATCCACCTGGGGATTGTAGGCGTATCCCTTATTGATCTCCCGGTTAAAATGTATGGCGACGTTGGGGATCACGCACAGATCCCGGTCCAGATTCACCAGCCGGGCCTGCGGCCCGTCTTCCGTCTCCACGATCACCCTTCCCGCCACGGAAAGAGGCCGGTCCAGCCAGGAGGACTGGATCATGCCGCCATAGCCCTCCGTATTCAGCTTCCCGTAACGGCCCTCCACGTCCATCTCCGGCGTCTCCTTGACCTTAAAAGCCGGGGAATCGCTGTGGGCAGCCGCGATCCGGAATCTCCGCAGCTCCCCCTTCGGGATGCGAAAGGCGATCAGGGAAGAACCGTTGCGGGTCATATAATATCTCCCTCCCGCCTCAGGCCTTATCCCTGTCTCCTTCCCCACCTTCCTGTAGCCGGCCGCCTCCAGCCGCTTTGCGGCCTGTGCCGCCGCGTGAAAAGCGGTGGGGCTTGCGTCTATATAATCGAACAGCTCCTGTGTGACCTTTTCTGTATCCAGCATATGATCGCTCTCCTTTTTTATCCATTGGAATCATCGGAATCTTCCGGAATATCTTAGCAGAAATTCCGCCGGAGCGCAATGCGGCGGCAGGGCCGTCAGGGGGCGCTTCCTTCCTTTTTCCGCCTCCGGTAGGCGGCGGGCGGTATGGAAAATTTTCCGGAAAACGCCCTGCTGAAATGGAATTCATCGTAAAATCCGAAGTTCTTCGCCACCTCATACAGCTTCACGTCCGGATATTCCCGGATGAAGGCCGCCGCGGAACGCAGCTTCATATCCAGCTCATACTGGTGGAGCGTAACGCCCGTGCGCTTCTTGAAACGGCCGCTGACCGTCCTGGGGCTGACGTACAGAAGGCCGGCCAGTTCCTGTACGGTATGGAAATGGCCGGGATCCTCCCGGATGATCCGCGTCACCGTTTCCACCAGCCCGTCCGCCGCCTCTCCCGGATTTTGGTTCTGCGCGGCATACAGCTCCGTCAGAAGGAGCTGAAGCAGGGCGGAAATGCGGCTTTCCCGGTAATCGTGCCCGGACGCGAATTCCGCCGTGACCCTTTCAAAAAGTGCCCTGACGTTCCCGGCGTCCCGGCAGTCCGTCAGAAGCCGCAGGGCGATCTCTCCCTTGTTTCGCTCCTCCCGCGCCGGGGCCTCCCGTCCGGACGGCTCCGGCGTAAGGAACCGGTCCCCCGCGGCGGAAACATGCAGGAACATGGTCTTCGTGTGGTCCGGGCACGCCTTTTTCCCATAATGGTGGACGCGCGCGGGAAGGATCAGCACCTGATCCCGCCTCAGCATGACCGGGCCGCCCGGAAGCCAGATCTCCCATTCCCCTTCGCACATATAGATCAGATCATGCTCCTCCATCACCCGGTCAGGATGGGGGAAGCCGTGGACATAATGGTTAAAATAAGCCGCGCTCACCCTTCGGAACGCGTGGTCCTCAAAGCAGACCCTTGCCTTTTCGTTCTCCATACCTCTTTTCCGTCCGGAAGCGCTCCTTTCCTTTTTTGCCGTTTTTTACATGCTCTCTTCCGTTTCATCAATGGCGCGCCCCGGCTCCCGGAAGTATGATAAATACAGCGAATAAACCTGCCGCGCCGGCGCCGGCCGCCAAGACTATTTTAACAGAAAGGGCGTATTTTATGCAAAGCAAAAAACTGAAAGCTGCTGTCGTCGGCCTTGGGTTCGGAGGCGCTTTTGTCCCGATCTGGAGGGATCATCCGGATGTGGCCTGCGTGGGGATCACCGACCTGGATGCCGGACGGACCCGGGAAGCCGCGGACGCTTTCCGGATCCCGAAGACCTATTCCTGCCTGGAGGAAATCCTGGAGGACAGCGAGGTTGACGCCGTCCATCTCGTCACCTGTATCCCGGACCACGCGGAGCAGACCGTCCGCGTGCTGGAGGCCGGAAAGCACTGTGCCTGCACGGTCCCCATGGCCACGTCCCTCGCGGACATCCGGCGGATCATGGCAGCCGTGAGAAAATCCGGCAAAAAATATATGATGATGGAGACCACGCTTTATACCTACCACTTTTTCCATGTGAAGCAGCTGCTGGACAGCGGGGAGCTGGGACGGATCCAGTTCATGCGCGGTTCCCATTACCAGGATATGGAAAACTGGCCCGCCTACTGGAACGGCCTTCCCCCCTTCTGGTACGGCACCCACGCCATCGCGCCCATGGTGGCGCTCTCCGGCAGCCGGATCGGGAGCGTCTCCTGCCTGGGCTCCGGCACCATGGCGCAGGAGCGCATGCGCACCTATGGGAACCCCTTCCCTGTGGAAAGCGCCCATTTCCGTTTCGACAACGGGCTTGCGGCGGAAGCGACCCGCTCCCTTTTTGAAACGGCCCGGGTCTATCAGGAAGGCCTCTTCGTCTATGGAAGCAGGAAATCCTTTGAATGGGGCTTTTCAGACGGGGACGCCCCGTATATTACGGAGCTTTCCGACAGCCTGCCGGGGATGCGGGGACGGCAGACGCCGTATCACGCCGCCTCCCTTACGAACTTCTACTCCGACCTTCCCGAAGCGCTGTGGCCCTATACCGTCGGGGAGGGCTACGACGCGACCAATCCCCAGCTTTCTCTGAGCAAAGGGGCCGGGGCAGGCCATCACGGTTCCCACGCCCACCTGGTCAATGAATTCGTAAGGAGCATCCTGGACGACAGGCGTCCCCGGGTGGACGAGGTACTTGCCGCCAACATCACCGCCGCCGGGATCTGCGCCCATGAATCCGCCCTGCGCGGCGGCGAATGGATCACCGTTCCCAGATTCTGACGGGAAAGAAGAACAAAAAGTACGGACAAAAAAGGAGGAGGATATCATGAAACCGTTAAAGGACTACAGTTTTGTCAGGGGCTTCAATTACACCCAGAGCAACGTGTGGACCGATGTGAACTTCTGGGAGGAATATGACCACGACATCGTGGAAAGGGACCTGGGCTACGCCGAACGGCTGCGGCTGAACAGCGCCCGCATCTTCTTAACCTATTCTTCCTACATCAAGAACCCGCAGCAGTTTCTTTCCAACGTGAAGGATTTTGTCCGGACCGCCTGGAAGCACGGGATTTCCACGAATCCCATCATCTACCACGGCATGCGCTTCCTGCCGGAGGATCTTGGGGAAAGGCATGCGGGAGGGCCGCTTTCCTTCCCAAAGACGCTGGAGGATAAGAGCTGCTGGGTGCTTGGGGAAAAATATTTTGACGATCTCTACGATGCCATCGGGAACGAGCCGGGCCTTCTGTTCTGGGATATTTCCAATGAACCGGGATTCCGGGTCGGCAACGCGACCTGGTATGAGCAGGAACCGGAATATGCCCGCGCCTGGGAGGATACCCCGGACCTGGAAGCGGTCCGCGCTAGGCAGGAGCTGATCTGGGAATTCATCCGGCATTTCTGCAGATATGTCAAGCAGAAGGATCCGGTAAACGCCATCGGCATCGGCAATACCTTCATCTACGAAACGGAGCCCAGCGGCACCGCGGAGCTGGTGGATATCATCGTTTTCCACGACTACAGCGAAACCGGTTCCCGGATCCGCGGGATCTATGACCAGGCAAAGGCGCTGG
>DWUW01000189.1 GCA_019120525.1 Candidatus Eisenbergiella stercorigallinarum
AAAATTATGTCAATAAGAATTCCTCGATCTGCGCCCTTTTTGCCGCGACAGAGCCCTGGATCATGGGATTTCTCCCGCCGCCACGTCCGTTCAGGGCTTCGTTAAAGCGCTTTCCGAACGCCGCCACGTCCGTTTCCGCCGAACAGATCACGTATTTATAGCCCTCCTCCTCGTTTCCGGAGAAAACAGCGGCAAAGCGGGCCTTTTTCGACAGGCGGTCGGCGAGCATGCGCACCTCCACGGGATTCAGATCCTCCTCAAAGCAGACAGCCCTTTCCTTTCCCTCCGGCGTTTCCTGCACGATGCGGTCCAGCTGCTTCTGCTTCATGGCCACGTTCGCCGCCTTCTGCTCCTGCAGCTGCTGCAGAAGCTTCCTTACCGCTTCGGCGGTTTCCTGCGGCGGTACGGAGAGAAGGGCAGAGATCTCCTTCGTGATCTTATGCTTTTCCTCATAATCCTCCAGGGCCTTCCAGCCGATCTGCAGGCTGATGCGGATGCCGGATTTGTAGTGCTCGCTGGAAACGGCCTTGATGGGGCCGATCTCGCCGGTCCGCTTCACGTGGGTGCCGCAGCAGGCGCACACGTCGGAGCCTGGAACGGTGATGATGCGCACCTGTCCCTCCAGCTCCTTTTTGCTGCGGTAGTCCAGCGTATCCAGCTCTTCGGCGGAAGGGTACGAGGTCAGGATCTCAAGATCGTCAAGCACCGCCCGGTTGGCAAGCCTCTCCACCCGGGCGATATCTGCTTCCGTCAGCATACCGGAAAAATCCACGGTGACGCAATCCTTACCCATATGGAAGCCGATGTTGTCATAGCCGAAGCACCTGTGGACGATGCCGGAAAAAATATGCTCCCCGGAGTGCTGCTGCATGAAACGCTCCCGGCGCTCCCAGTCCAGCGAGCCGTGGACAGTACTTCCCGCAGGAAAGGGCCTGTCGCAGAGATGGACGACCTCCTGCCCTTCCTCCTGCACATCCAGCACCCTCGCTTCCCCGAGGCTTCCCTGATCCGCAGGCTGGCCGCCTCCCTCCGGATAGAAGGCCGTCCGGTCCAGAATCACCGCGAAGCCCTGCTTTTCTTCCCGGCACTCTCTCACCTGCGCGTCAAATTCCCGGCAGTATGCGTCCTTATAATACAGTCGTTCCGTCATTTCCGTCCTGTCCTTTCCTAAAGTTCCTTTTCCGATCTTCCTTTCATCGGTTCCCCGCGCCGCGGCTTTCCGGCTCATCCGTTCCCGCGGCATGTGCCCTGTGTGCTTCCCTCACCTGCATCCAGAAGCGGCGCAGCCCGCTCTCCTCTTTCCAGGCGTCCGGATCGTATCCGCCGTCCACAAAATACCGTCCTGTCTTTGGATCCACGGAAATACAGTCCAGGGGGAAACCCTTTTCCTTCTGGGGCTTCGCCTGATCCACCAGGTAAAAGCTTTCCCCGCTGATATCCTCCCCGTCATGCTCATACCGTTCCGTCTCACTGAAGATCACGCAGATCCCGTTCTGATAATGTGCCAGGCATTTCCCCCCGAACCTGGCAGCTATCCCGGCATAATATTCCGTCATTTCCGCGTCCGTCAGGATCTTTCCTTCCCGTCTTCTCACATGGACGCCCGGCTGCTCCTCTTCCGAAAGGCCGTCGATCACCAGCCCGCTGTCGCAGGAAAAAACAGGACGCTTCAGCGCCTGAAAATAGTATTCCGCCTTTCCTCTCGCGTTTTGAAGCGGTGTGCTTCCGGATTCCCCCGGCTCGCCCGGCGGATCGGGAAGCTCGTTCAGTCCTGTGATCTCGATTCCGGTCCCGCAAAGCAGCTCCTTCATCATATTCAGCTTTCCCGGATTGGTGGTTCCGTAGATCAGTTCCATTTTCCGTTACTCCTGTGTCTCATGGTTGGATTTCCTATACATGGATCACCGCATACAGATAGGAATCCTGAATGCAGCCATTCTTAAAGATACTCTTCCGCTTGATCCCCTCCAGGGTGAAGCCCGCCTTCTCCAGCACGCCGCGGGAGGCCAGGTTGGTGGAAAAGGGCTCCGAGCTGATACGGACGAGCTTGTAGCGGCGGAAGGCCTCCTCCACCATCTTCTGCACCGCTTCAGTCATGATCCCCTTTCTCCAGAAGGGCTCGCCCAGCCAGTAGCCCAGCTCCGCGCTTCTGCTGTATACGTCTTCTCCGAACAGCAGGCTGATGCAGCCCACCGCTTCCCCGTCGATGACAATGGCTCTGGAAAACTGCGTTTTCCCTTCTTTTTCCATGCAGTCCTTCACAAACCATTCCGCGTCCTTCTGGGTATAGGGATAGGGAAAGGAATCCCTGAGCCTTCCCGCAATCTTTTCATTATCCGCATATTTTGCCACAGACGGAATATATTCCTCAGACCACTCTTCCAACGTAAATTTCATATTCTCCTCCTTGCCGAAGCGTTTTACGCTGAGGCACGCGCGCCGAACCTCCAGTTCGGCGCAGTGATAACGGGATTTGCGACGCTTCGGCGCAAATCCTGATTGAAAAATGCGCTATTGAGCGCATTTTTCAATCTCTCCTCCATATTCCTGCGTCTTTGCTTTCTTTTCCAGATTCTTCTGTCTTCGCTGCTGTCAGTTCCATTCCTGAAACGCCGCGGCCCCGTCTGTCAGACGGACTGCGGCTGAAGCATTGACGGAAGCCCTCCGTTCGTGGTGGTTAGATTAAAAAAGGCGGGGAATGATTCCTTCATGTTTTTCTCTCCAAAAAAGAAAACCGCCGGATTCGTTTGAAGATCTTCAAATCAATCCATGCGGTTTCCTGATTGTTCTGATTCAGACCACACAGACACAAGCCTCTCGTACCTGTATCTGCCGATTCTCCTACAGGTACCGGAAGTTCATAGGCATGCCCATGCGCATCATCATATTCTGTTTTGCAGCGGTCTTCTGTAAGCTCATGTGTGTCTCCTGCCAATATCCGGTTCCATTTTTAACTGAGACCAGTGTAACAAAAGAATGCGGAAAGGTCAACCGGGTTTGGGAAAAAATCTTACCCCTCCTTCACCCGGTACAGCCACGCGTTTCCCTTCTTTCCCACCCGCTCCACGGCTCCCGCGTCCGTCAGGATGGGGAGGGCGGACTGGGCAAGGGCGTTTCTGATGTGCGCCGCCTTCGCGAATTCCCGGAAGGTAAAAGGCTCCGCAAGGCCGTACGGGACGAACTGCATATAGTCCTGCGGGCAGTCGATGCACACCTCCTCCACGATCCGGGTCGGAATCCGGTCAAACCGGGTGGAGCCCTTCTTTTTATCCCGGCTCCAGCCGTTTAACAGGCGGTATTCTTCCATATCGAGAAGCACCAGCTTCAGGCGCAGGCCGTCCCGGAGCAGATAGCGCCGGATCCGGTACAGCTCCTTAAAGGCCATGTAGGGAGTTCCGGTCAGGGGGGATTTCCGGGGAGCGGACAGCTCGCCGGTCTCCTCGTCGATCCAGATCAGCCTTTTTTCATGGGGGATGGGATAGACGATGGTGACGGGACAAAGGAGGAGAAAACGGTCCAGCTTCTCCCGCAGGCGGTCAAAGCTTCTGGTCTGGATCTCCAGGATCTCTTCCCCGGTGCAGATATCCGCCACGCAGCCGCCGATGGGGATCTCATGGGTGCGCTCATCCGGCGCGTAATAGGCCTTCAGGATAGCGTGCACCGTTTTTTCCGAAAGGGTTCCGATCCCGTTCCTTTCTCTTGATTTCCCCACTATTTTTTCTTTTGCCAGGTTAAAACGTTTCTGATCGATCATTTTGCTTCTTATTCCGGATTTTATGCGAAAACCATTTGCCATTTTCCTTCCAAGTGATTATACTGGAAGAAAAGCAGTTTTTGCCGTCAGGAGACGGCGGAAAGGAGTGCCCTATGAAAATGATATTGACCATCGTGCGCAACGAGGATGCACCCCTGCTTCTCAGTGAGCTGAACGAAAAGAAGTATTACGTCACAAAGCTCGCCACGACAGGCGGATTCCTGAAAAAGGGAAACACTACCCTGCTTCTTGGAATCGAGGACGAAAAGGTGGAGGAGGTCTGCGAGATCATCCGTCAGCATTCCGGAAAGCGTCACCAGATTATGTATACGCCGCCTGCGCCCTCCAATGTGAATGTATATAATTCGGTATCCTCTGTTCCCATCAATGTAGAGGTAGGAGGCGCTACCATTTTCATCCTTCCTGTGGAGGAACAGCGCAAGGTCTGAAAGATAAAAAACGAATCAAACACTTCAGAACGGCAGCCCGGACAGTCTCGGACTGCCGTTTTTGCACGGTCAGCCGTCTGTCTGGACTGCCGTCAGGACGTCGTAGTCCGTCCGGATCCGTTCCGCGATCCGCGCCATCTTTTCCAGCCCGGAAGCATAATTTTCTCCGGTGACGCGGTAATGGTCCTGCGCCATTTCCTCCACCATCCAGTGATTGATGTCCTCGCTGAAATGAATGGGATCCATATACAGGTCCAGATCCAGGATCACATCCTCCTCATTCTGAAAATAATAGATCCTCACGTTGTCATACGAAAGGAGCCGTTCCATGGAAGCCTCTGCGGCATACAGGCTCTGCTCCAGCTGTCCGCTCCGGATCATGTTGTCCCACCACAGAAGGGAGTAGGGCGGATAAAAAAAGCAGAAGACCGTATCCGGGTAGTCCCGCACCAGCTGTTCCAGAAGATCCACGTTCCCGTCGATGAAGGGCCGGTATTCCTCCGGCGTTTTTTCCTGGAGGATCTCCCGGGGCCTTCCGTAGTTCGCCAGAGCGTCCTCTCTGGAAAAGCTGTGGTACTGCGCCCAGTTATAGGAGGCTCCCTCGTCATAGTCGTCCAGAAAGGTCTCCGCCAGCAGATAGGGAATATCCTCAAAGATCACGTCCCCATTCAGCAGATATTTGATATCCGTAAAAGGATTCTCATCGTACAGGTAAAGGGGCATACTCTCATCCGGAAATTCCGTATCCGGGTCTCCCGAAAGGGCGAACAGGTCCAGGCTGTAAA
>DWUW01000190.1 GCA_019120525.1 Candidatus Eisenbergiella stercorigallinarum
TCCAGCGCTTCTTCCAGAGAAGCCACCTCCACCTCGGCCAGATAACCCATGGTTCCCAGGTTTACGCCAAGAAGGGGGATCCGGCTGAAAGCCGTCTCCTTTGCCGCCCTGAGCATGGTACCGTCCCCGCCCAGCACGATCATGCAGGAGGCCGCTCCGCCTGTATCAGCCGCAAGTCCGAGCCGGGAGGCGTCCTCATTGTCCGCGAACACGGATACCCGCGCCCCTCTTTCTTCCAGAAAAGCGCGGATCCGCTCCGTCACCGCAAGGGACGGATCCTTTGGACGGTTCGTCATGATGATGTAAGATTTTCCTGTCCCTGTGTCCATTATTCCACCTGCTCATGCGCCCTGCGCACCACTCCGGCGATCCGTTCCTTCCATTCCGGCGTGCCGGAAAGCCCCGCCCCTTCCTCCTCCAGGCCGGCAAACAGCTTCAGGGCGTCCGCCTCGGAAAAAGAGGCTGTCCGTTCTTCCTGCGCCCCATCCTTTTCGATCCAGATCAGATATTCGATATTTCCTTCCGGCCCCCGCACGGGAGAAAAGGTGAGTCCCCGGACCCAAAATCCCAGGAAGGAAGCGAAATCCACAATTTTCTCAATGACCTCCCGGTGAACGGAAGGTTCCCTTACCACACCCTTCTTTCCCACCTTCTCCCTGCCCGCCTCAAACTGGGGCTTGATCAGGCAGACCATCTGTCCGGAGGGCTTTAAAAGCCGCCTCGCCGGAAGGAGGATCTTCGTCAGGGAAATAAAAGATACGTCCACGGAAGCGAAATCCAGTTCATCCGGAATATCCTCCCGCACCATATAGCGGAAATTGGTACGTTCCATGCACACCACCCGCTCGTCGCAGCGCAGCTTCCAGGCAAGCTGGCCGTGTCCCACGTCCACCGCGTACACCTTTGCCGCCCCGTTCTGAAGCATGCAGTCCGTAAAGCCGCCCGTGGAGGCTCCGATATCCATGCAGATACCGCCTTCCAGAGAAATGGGGAATTCCCGCATGGCCTTTTCCAGCTTCAGCCCGCCCCTGCTCACGTATTTCAGAGGATTTTCCTTCACCGCAATCTGCGCGTCCTCCCCGAATACGGCGCCGGCCTTGTCCTCTCTCTGTCCGTCCACAAACACGTTTCCGGACATGATGACCGCCTTCGCCTTTTCCCGGGAGGGCGCGTATCCAAGCTTCACAAGAAGCACATCCAGCCGTTCCTTCATTTCTGCTCCCATGCCTCCCGTATCCGTTTCGTCACCGTATCCTCATCAATGCCGATCTCCTTTTTCAGAAGCTCCACATTGCCGTGCTCCACGTATTCGTCCGGGATGGTGACGGAAAGGACCTGCGCAGGGAGCTCTTTTTCATCCGCGAAGGCGCGCACCCGCTCCCCGAAGCCGCCGCTTGCCACATTTTCCTCCAGGGTCACGATGAGCCTGTGGCCACGGGCCAGGCGTTCGATCATTTCCTCATCCACGGGCTTTACAAAGCGGGCGTTCACCAGCGTGCAGGAAAGTCCGCTCTCCTTCAGCCGCAGCCGGACCGCTTCCGCCGTCTTCACCATGCTTCCCACGGCAAGAAGGGCGATCCCCTCTTCCTCATAGAGCATCTCCGCCTTCCCGTATTCCACAGGGGCGCGGAACTGAGCAAGCCCGTCGTAGGCCTCCCCTCTGGGATAACGGATGGCGATGGGCGCTTCAAAGGCCACGGCAAATTTGAGCATGTCCGACAGCTCCCACTTGTTCTTGGGCGCGCAGATATGCATGTTGGGGATGGAGGACAGATAGGACAGATCGAAGATCCCCTGATGGGTCTCCCCGTCGCTTCCCACCAGCCCCGCCCGGTCAATGGCAAAGACCACAGGCAGATTCTGGATGCACACGTCATGCAGGATCTGGTCGTAGGCCCTCTGCAGGAAGGAGGAATAGACCGCCACCACGGGACGGAGGCCTCCGGCCGCAAGCCCGGCCGCGAAGGTCACCGCATGCTGCTCCGCGATCCCCACGTCAAAAAACCGGTCCGGATAGGCGTGGCTGAACCGCTTCAGCCCGGTGCCGTCCGGCATGGCGGCCGTGATGGCCACGATCCTGTCGTTGCGCTGCCCCAGCTTCATCATCACCGTGGAAAAAATATCGGTATAGTTGGCCTTCATTTTTTTCTTCAAAGGCACGCCGGTCTGCACGTCAAAGGGCTCCGCCCCGTGGAAACGGGCCGGATGCTTTTCCGCGGGAGGATAGCCCTTGCCCTTCTTGGTGAGCACATGGATGAGCACGGCGTTCTTCCTGCGCTTCGCCTCCCGGATCACCCGCACCAGGGCGGCCGTATCGTGTCCGTCCACAGGCCCAAGATAGGTGATCCCCATATCCTCGAACATCATGCCCGGGATCACCAGCTGCTTCAGGCTGTTCTTGGCCCGGCGGATGCCCGCCACCACCGGCTCCCCGTAGCGGGTATTGCGGATGGCGTAGTAAATGCCGTCCTTCACGTCCAGATAGGCGTTGGAAGTGCGGATGTTGTTCAGATATTTGGAAACGCCCCCCACATTTTCCGAAATGGACATGTTGTTGTCGTTCAGGATGATGATGAAATTGGTCTCCAGCCTGGCGGCGTTGTTCAGCGCCTCATAGGCCATCCCGCCGGTCAGGGAGCCGTCCCCGATCACGGAAACCACCGTGTAGTCCTCTCCCTGCAGGTCTCTGGCCTTCACCAGGCCGAGCCCGGCGGAGATGGAGGTGGAGCTGTGTCCCGTATCAAAGCTGTCGCATTCGCTTTCCTTGCGTTTGGGGAAACCGCTCATGCCGCCGTACTTGCGCAGATGCTCAAAGCCCTCCCGCCGTCCGGTCAGAAGCTTATGGGTATAGGACTGATGGCCCACGTCCCAGACGATCTTGTCCTGGGGCAGATCCAGCACCAGATGGAGCGCCATGGTCAGCTCCACAGCGCCCAGGTTGGAGCCGAGATGGCCTCCCGTCACACTGATCTTGTTCACCAGAAATTCCCGGATCTCCGCCGCCAGCGCCGGATAATCCCGGGGACTGATCTTCTTTATGTCATTTGGCTGTTTTATCTGATCAAGAAGCATGGCTTCCTCCATTCCGAAGCGGGCCGGGCCGGACATCCGGCGCATGCCGCTCCTACTTCTTCCGTGTAATCAAATCCTCCACCAGGCGTTCCAGGAATTCATTCCTCTCTTCCGTCAGTCCCTTCAGCTCCAAAAGCGCCTCCTCTGAAAGCCTGCGCACATCCTTTTCCGACTGCTCCATGCCGTTTAAGGACACATAAGTGACCTTATGGTTCTTCAGGTCGCTGCCCGTCTGCTTTCCCAGCTCCTCCAGGCTGCTGGTCAGATCCAGGATATCGTCCCGGATCTGGAAGGCAAGGCCGATCCGGCTTCCGATCCGTTCCAGCGCGGCGAGCTTTTCCTCCGGCGCTCCGGCAAGAAGGGCCCCGATCATCATGGGGCTTTCGATCATGGCCGCCGTCTTGTTCTCATGGATGTACAGAAGCAGCTCCTTCGTCACCCTTTCCGGCGGAAACTCCTCCGCCTCGGTGTCGGCGCACTGACCGCCGATCATGCCGCCGATCCCGGATTTCGCGGAGAGGATCTGCATGGCTCTGGCAGCCCTTCTCAGCTCCTCCTCCTTCTCTGTCAGGGTAAAAGCGGAAGCGGCCGTCTCAAAAGCCAGGTTCAGAAGGGCGTCCCCAGCCAGCACCGCCATGCCCTCGCCGTAAACGGCATGGGTGGTCTTCCTTCCCCGGCGGTATTCGTCGTTGTCCATACAAGGCAGGTCGTCGTGTACCAGGGAATAGGTGTGGATAAACTCGATGGCAGCCATGAAAGGGGCCGCCAGCTCCGTTCTTCCCCCAAACAGGCGGCAGCACTCCAGAAGCAGCATGGGCCGCAGGCGTTTTCCTCCCGCCAGCACGCTGTAGTTCGCCGCCTCCGCCACCGTTTTCGCGTAGCCTTCCTCCTTCGGCAGGTATCTTTTCAAAATTTCTTCTATTTCCGCGATGTCCGCGTTAAGACGTTCCTCAAAATTCATCCAGTCCGCCCTCCCCGTTCAGGACCAGGACCTTTTTTTCCACCTGGTCGATTTTGTCATAGCAGATCTTCAGAAGATCCATCCCTTTTTTATATGCGTCAAAGGAATCCTCCAGAGAAATCTCTTCCTCTTCCAGCCTGCGGGTAATCCCGTCCAGCATGCCGAAGGCCTCCTCCAGGCTGAGCTCCTTTTCAGGAGCGTCTGCCCTCTTTTTCTTTTCAGCCGGCATCCCTTTCTCCTTTCCCAACTTCCTGCGGGCTCCACGGCGACGTCTCCTTCACCTCGGCAAGCGCCCTGCCGTTTTTCATATAGATAGAAAGAAGGTCTCCCGGCGCGATCCTTCCGATATCTGAAACCGTCTTTCCCGCTTCGTCCTCCACATGGGAAAAACCCTGCGCCAGCTTATCCAGGGGAGACAGTCCCTTCAGCCTCTCCGCGTACAGACGCAGGCGGTTCTTCCTTCCCTCCAGGCAGCGTTCCATCGCCGCCTGCAGGCTTTCCTCCAGGCGGATCGCCTGCATCCGCTTCTCCCGGATCCGGTTCGCCGGGCTCAGATGCTGCAGGGACTGCGCCGCGTGCTGCAGACGCAGACGGTCCCGGTTCAGGACGGCCCGCATCCGCCGGTTTAGCCCTTCCTTCCGGTCCTCCAGGACCCCCAGAAGCTGCCGGACGTCGCAGACGGCAAGCTCCGCCGCCGCGGACGGCGTTGGCGCGCGCA
>DWUW01000018.1 GCA_019120525.1 Candidatus Eisenbergiella stercorigallinarum
TGTCCAAAGTCTCATTCTCTTTTACGATGATATTAGACATAGCTCACACCTGACCTCCCTTCAGTCCCTTCAAGTTCTTGACTGATTGGGTTTTTAGCGCACATCAATGCACATCCATTATTATACCAAAAAATGACCTCACGTCAAGAGTTTTTTTGGTTATTTAATCTGGCCGTCCAGGACCGCCGCCGCTTCCTTCAGGGCGCCGTCAATTCCCTCGGGCTTCTTTCCGCCGGCCTGGGCCATATTCGGCCGTCCGCCGCCGCCTCCGCCTACCAGGGCCGCGATCCCCTTGATCAGATTGCCGGCATGGGCGCCTGCCTTCATCGCTGCCTCCGTCGCCATGGCCACCAGGTTCACCCTGCCGTCCTGCGCGGATGCCAGCACGATCACGCCTTCGCCCAGCTTTTCCTTCAACTGGTCTCCCAGCTCTCTTAAGCCGTTCATGTCCACGCCGTCCGCGCGGGCCGCGATCAGCTTCACGCCCTTCACTTCCTGCACCTGATCCATCACGTCGCCCAGGGCTTCTTTGGCGGCCTTGCTCTTTAAGGACTCGTTTTCGGCGTTCAGGCGCTTCATCTCCGCCATCAGATGCTCCAGCTTCTCCGTCAGGGTCGCGGGCGTGGCCTTCACAATCTTCGCCGCTTCCTCCAGGCGGCTCTCCTGCTCTCTGTAATAAGAGAACACGCCGGGGCCGGTCAGCGCCTCGATCCTTCTGACGCCGGCCGCGACGCCGCTTTCGGAAAGGATCTTAAAGACGGAAATCTCTCCCGTGTTGGATACATGGGTGCCTCCGCACAGCTCCGTGGAGAAGTCTCCCATGCGCACCACGCGCACCCGGTCGCCATACTTTTCGCCGAACAGGGCCATCGCCCCGGTCTTCTTGGCTTCCTCCAGGGTCATGACCGCGGTTTCCACCGGGATATGGGCCGCAATCTCTTCATTCACGATCTTTTCCACCTGCGAAAGCTCTTCTTCGGTCATGGCGGAGAAATGGCTGAAATCGAAGCGCAGACGGTAAGGATCCACGTAGGAGCCCGCCTGTTCCACATGGGTGCCCAGCACTGTGCGAAGCGCCTTCTGCAGAAGGTGGGTTGCGCTGTGGTTCTTGCAGGTATCCGCCCGCTTTCCGGCATCCACCGTAAGCTCCGGCGTATCCCCCATGCGCAGCATGCCCTTCGTCATCTTTCCCACATGGCCTATTTTGCCGCCCATCAGGTGAATGGTATCCTGTACCTCAAATTCGCCCTCCGCGGTGCGGATCACGCCCGTGTCTCCGCACTGTCCGCCCATGGTCCCGTAAAAAGGAGTCTCCTTTACAATGATGGTACCGCTCTCTCCGTCGGTGAGCGCCTCCACCACCTCATCCTCCGTGGTCATTGCCACGATGGGAGACTTCCAGGTCAGCTTATCATAACCCACAAATTCAGAAGTGATCGCGGGATCGATCTGCTCGTAAACCGTGGCGTCGGCTCCCATATAATTGGTCACCTTCCTCGCGGCGCGGGCCTTGTCCTTCTGTTCCTTCATGCAGGCCGCGAAGCCGTCCTCATCCACCGAAAATCCCTTTTCCTGCAGGATCTCCGTGGTCAGGTCCAGCGGGAAGCCGTAGGTATCGTACAGACGGAACGCTTCCTTTCCGGAAAGCTGCGTCTGGCCCTCCTTCGCCATCTGCTCCGACAGCTCGGAAAGGATGCTCAGTCCCTGGTCGATGGTCCGGTTGAATTTATCCTCTTCCTGGGCAAGAACCTTGAAGATGAAGTCCTTCTTCTCTTCCAGCTCCGGATAGCCGTCCCGGCTTCCTTCGATCACGGTACGGCTCAGGTTGGAAAGGAATTCCCCTTCAATCCCAAGCAGCCTGCCGTGACGCGCCGCGCGGCGGATGATCCTGCGCAGCACATAGCCTCTTCCCTCGTTGGAGGGCATGATGCCGTCGGAGATCATAAAGGTGGCGGAGCGGATATGGTCCGTCACGATGCGGATGGAAACATCCCACTCATGCTTTTCCTTATATGCCTTGCCCGCCAGCTCGCAAACCCGGTTCCTGAGCGCCTGGATGGTGTCCACATCAAAGATGGAGTCCACATCCTGCACCACCGTGGCAAGACGCTCCAGGCCCATGCCCGTATCGATGTTTTTCTGGATCAGATCGGAATAATGGCCGTGTCCGTCGTTATCGAACTGGGAGAACACGTTGTTCCATACCTCGATATAGCGGTCGCAGTCGCAGCCCACCGTACAGCCGGGCTTTCCGCAGCCGTACTTCTCGCCGCGGTCATAATACACTTCGGAGCAGGGGCCGCAGGGGCCGGAGCCGTGCTCCCAGAAATTGTCTTCCTTCCCGAAACGGAAGATCCGCTCCGGCGCGATGCCGATTTCCTTATTCCAGATATCGAAGGCCTCATCGTCATCCTGGTAAACGGACGGATACAGCCTGTCCGGATCCAGTCCCACCACTTCGGTCAAAAACTCCCAGCACCAGGCGATCGCCTCATGCTTGAAATAATCCCCGAAGGAAAAGTTTCCCAGCATCTCAAAGAAGGTCCCGTGCCGGTCGGTCTTTCCGATATTCTCGATATCGCCCGTACGGATACACTTCTGGCAGGTGGTAACCCTCCTTCTGGGCGGGATCTCCTGCCCGGTAAAGTAAGGCTTTAAGGGAGCCATGCCGGAATTGATCAGAAGCAGGCTGTTGTCGTTGTGCGGCACCAGGGAAAAGCTCTTCATCACCAGATGCCCCTTGCTTTCAAAAAAGTCCAGGAACATCTTCCTCAGTTCATTTACACCGTATTTTTCCACGTCTGTTTCCTCCAAAATTGCCTGAATCTATCCCATTATAATTACAATCATTTCCCTTGTCAACGCCCGGCGCAGGCCAAAATCCGCAGGCAGGCGGCCTGCTGTCCTTTTGCAGGCTCCTCCGTTCTCAGCACAGCGGGGCGAATACCCGCAGGACGGAATCCACCAGGCCGCCCAGGATCCCCTTTTTGCAGTCGTCCAGGGTGATCTGCCTGCTCTGCCCCATGGTCTTCAGGCCGTCCTCTTTCAGTTCCTTCAGGCCCTGTGTCCGGTACAGGAGGGTGGCGCATTCAAAATGCAGATAGAGGCTGCGGAAATCCATGTTCACGCTGCCCACCACGCCGAACACATCGTCGCTGATATAGCTTTTTGCATGGATAAAGCCCGGCTGATATTCGTAAATTTTCACGCCCGCGCGCAGAAGGGGCGGGTAATTGGAACGGGTCAGCCGGAAAATGGTCGGCTTATCCGGGATCCCCGGCGTGACGATGCGCACGTCCACGCCCCGTTTTGCCGCCTGGCAGAGGGCGTTTCTCATCACGTCGTCCACTATCAGGTAAGGCGTAAAAAT
The DNA here is from genome assembly GCA_019120525.1 of Candidatus Eisenbergiella stercorigallinarum. Lineage (GTDB taxonomy): Bacteria > Bacillota > Clostridia > Lachnospirales > Lachnospiraceae > Eisenbergiella > Eisenbergiella stercorigallinarum. The sequence continues at coordinate 3,371 of DWUW01000018.1, forward strand.
ATAGACATAATCCCTGGCCTGATAAAGGATATCCAGGTATACGTTTTCCGCGATCGTTTCGTTATCCAGAGGCGAATCGGTATAGGGCTGCACCAGCCCGGTCCCGCCGAAGGGCTCCGGATGCCACACATGCGGCCGGAAACAGTCGATATCCGCGTCCTCCTTCCGGAAGGCGTTCCACATTTCCAAAAACATCACGGTAAAGCTCCAGACGGCCTCTCCCTTCAGCCGGACTCCCGTATCCTTCCAGTAGCCGAAACGGACGATCTCATTGATATATTCATCCGCCAGGTTGATCCCGCCGGTATAACCCGTGTGGCCATCGATTACCAGGATCTTCCGGTGATCCCGGTTGTTCATGACCAGGGAAAAGATCGGGACGACCGGATTGAAGGCCATACATTTGATACCGGACTTCTCCAGCCAGCTGTCGTATCCGGCCGGCAGCCTGGCGACGCACCCCATGTCGTCGTAGATCATGCGGACCTCCACTCCCTGCGCCGCCTTCTCCTTAAGCACCTCCAGGATGCTTTCCCACATCTTCCCTTCCGAAACGATGAAATACTCCAGGAAAATATAGTGCCGCGCGCTTTTTAAGTCCTCCATCATGTCCGCGAACATTTCCTCGCCCGTGGGATAATATTTCACCTCCGTATCCGTATAGGCCGGCAGGTCGCTCACCTTTCTCACATAGCGGAAGGTTTCCGCCGCCCGCGCGCTTTCCTTCTGCATCTCAGGAGGAAGCTGCCTGATCCCCTCCTCCTTCTGCAGGCAGGCACGATACTGTTCGTGCTGGGCATGCAGCCGGTTCCGCAGCTTGCGCGCGGGTTTCTTATCCCCGGAAAACAGGTAAAACAGGCCGCCGAACAGCGGCAGCGCCATGATCAGCACGATCCAGCCGATCTTATAGGCGGAATTGTCGTCTTTTCCGATAATATACAGAACGATCGCAATGCTCAGGAAAGTAAAAACAGTCGTGATCCAGCTCACGTATTCCGTCAGCTTTTCCAGCACAAAAATAAGCCACACGATCTGAAGCAGGATGAGCAGCACCGTAATGATGATGCGGTTCATCACAAGTCTTTTGTAATTGTTTTTCATCCGCTATCTTCCCTTCCCGTTTCCTGCGGCATCCACTGAACCGGGCCCCGGCCGGCCGTCCTTTCTCGCGTTTCTGTCGTTGACGTCGCTGCGCAGCAGCTTATAAGCCGTAGCCGTGAGCGGGACGCCCAGCAGCATGCCGCCGATCCCCATCAGGCCGCCGCCCACCGTTACGGCCGCCAGCACCCACATGCCGGGGAGGCCGATGGAGGATCCCACGACGCGGGGGTAGATCAGGTTTCCCTCCAGCTGCTGCAGGACCACGATGAAAATAAGAAAAAGAAGCGCCTTTAAGGGATCCACGGTCAGGATCATAAACGCTCCCAGCCCGGCTCCCAGATAAGCCCCCACAATAGGGATCAGCGCCGTTACGCCGATGAAGGAGCCGATCATCACCGCGTAAGGAAAATCAAAGACCAGCATTCCCAGCGCGCAGAGCGTTCCCAGGATCACCGCCTCCGTACACTGTCCGATGATGAAGCTGGAAAAGGTATCGTCCGCCGTCCGGATGACCCTGCCGATCTCCCGTACGGTCTTTTCTTTCAGATAAGCGCGCAGGATCCGCTTCGCCTGGGAGCTC
>DWUW01000019.1 GCA_019120525.1 Candidatus Eisenbergiella stercorigallinarum
TCGCCGTCATGTCTTCATATTCCATGGAATCGTAGCGGCAGCTTATGATGCGTTTTGCGGGAATCTTCCGCTCAGCTTTCAACTTTTCCATGATCATCTTCAATATCGTTGATTTTCCGCAGCGGCGCACTCCCGTGAGTATTTTTACAAAGGGAGTATCTGCATATGGCATAATCCTGTCCACATATAAGGGTCTGTAAATCATCGTGATCACCTCCTTCTACGAACAGGCTATCGCAAAACTCATTAAAAGTCAATAAGTTTTGCGGTTATAAACCGCAAAACTTGTCGTAATACGTATAATTACGGATTTATATCTGGTGTCAAAGTTTCATATCCCGTGCTTCCGTTCCACCGCGATCCGAACCGCCGCGTAATAGACGGCATAAAGAAACAGAAAAAACAGAAGCGCTGTTCCGAATGCCTGCCAGATCCAGAGATCGTCGGAAAACACGGGAAGGTGAAAGGCGCTCTTCTCCAGCCGCCTGCCGTTCCAGAAAATAAAGCAGGAGCTGATAATTATTCCGCCATTTCCTGCAGAAACAGAGAATCAGGTGTCCCTTCCGTCAGCGCGGCCCACAGGCTGTAAACCACATTCAGCCTGTCGGCTGCCTGATCCGGAACAATGAGTACATAATCCAGGCCATTGCCATAGGCTTCCAGCTGGCCGAAGGGTTCGCAGAAAATCCCGTCCGCACAGAAGGCGTATCCGCCGCAGTTCCTTTCGGGATTCTGACGGATCAGCTCATCAAAAACATTCCGCAGCGCGGGCAGACAGTGGACATAACACAGGGAAGGGTCCAGCGAAACGCTTTCATATCCCAGCATGCTCCGCAGCGCAAGATAGTCGCTCTGACGCATACAGGTATCCGTCTGATATTCCGTATAGGGCAGACTGCCGGTATGCCCGGAAGCGGCGACAGCACGGTTTTTCACATCAAGAAAATCCGTTTTCCCGTCCGTATAGATGGGCCAGCTATGAGAGGACTTTACCGGGAGGCGGCTTTTCAGGAACGCTTCATAAGCGGAAAAATCCCCTGCCTCTCCTTCGTGCAGAATCGTCAGGTCGAATACGTTCTGAGCGGCATTCTGATCCGCAATCCGGTAAACGCAGACACCGACGCCCTGAAAAATCAGAGAAAGCGTCAGAAGAACGGACAGGATCCCCATCGCCGTACTCACAGTATGGATTTTCGCGGTAAATTCCCGGAAAAGGAGCAACCTGTTTTTCCGGTATTTCCAGGCGCTTCTGTCCAGGCAGGATACCAGGAAGGCCGGAGCGCTCTGAAAGAAGCCGGTCAGAAACAGAACCAGACAGAGGATTCCGATGAGAACGTCATATCCCTTTCCAAACGGCTCCGCCGCAAGAAAAAACATACCGGCCAGACAGGCGGACAGGGACAGCGCAGAGAAAAAAACACAGAAGGACTTACCGGAAGCCGGCGCCTGTTCGTTCTGCCGGTCCAGATAAAGGAACTCCCGCACGCTCGCCCTTTTGATCCACGCCCCATTCCTCCGGGCGGCGAACAGGAGGATCAGAAGAAAGGACAAAAAAGTCAGACCACATGCCTTCCAGGAAAAAGAAAACCGCAGAGAATATTCCATGGCAAACATGTGGGTAACAACCGCTTCCAGAAGCCAGGAAAGCAGAAGCCCCACAGGAAGTCCGGCGGCGAAGGCCGCCGCTCCGATCAGGATGTTTTCCCGGAACACAAGCCTGCGGACTGAACGGAGCGAAATGCCTGATAACAGATAGATGGCAAGCTCCCGGCTGCGTTTTTTCAGGATATCGTTTGTGGCAAAGCCCACGATCCAGCCCATGATGAGAACGATCAGCGAAGTGGCGGAAACGATCATCAGGGGCAGCACCTCCATATCAGGAAGCGCGTTCATGCTGTCGGAAAAAATCAGCGTATGAAAGGCGTACAGAAAGGAGACAGTGCATGCCAGCGTGAGAAAAAAGATGGAATAATCCCGGAACTGCCTCTTCGCGTTCCGGATGGAGAGGCGGATCAGCATGGCAGATCACCTCCCAGCAGGGAAAGAACGTCAAGGATGCTGTGATAAAAGGCGTCCCGGGTTCTGTTTCCTCTTCGGATTTCATTGAAGATTCTGCCGTCCTTTAAAAAGAGGATGCGGTCGGAAAAGCTGGCGCAGAAGGCATCATGGGTTACCATGAGAATGGTGACGCTCCGTTCCCTGTTCTGTTCGGCCATAATGGCAAGAAGAGTCCTGGCGGAACGGGAATCCAGAGAACCGGTCGGTTCATCCGCCATGACCAGCTTCGGGCCGCAGACCATCGCGCGGGCAAAGGCGCAGCGCTGCTTCTGCCCTCCGGAAACCTGGAGGGGAAATTTTTTCAGCGCGTCCGTAAGCCGCAGCCGGTCCGCGATGCCGGTTACCCTTTTTTCAACCTCTTCCGGCCGGAAACCGCCCAGGGTCAAAGGCAGCGCGATATTTTCCTCCAGCGTCAGCGTATCCAGCAGGTTAAAGTCCTGAAAGACAAAGCCCAGATTTTCCCGGCGAAAGGCGGCAAGCTCCTCTTCCCGGATTGTGGTAAGATCCTGCCCGTCCAGCAGGATGTGTCCGGCGCTCACCCGGTCAATGGTGGAGATACAGTTGAGCAGAGTGGTTTTTCCGGAGCCGGACGCCCCCTCTGTTTCCACTGGTCTGCCGTACACCACACCATAGGGAAAGCATCCATCTATGGTAATACGTGTAATCCTTCCCCCTTCTGCCTCAAAGGAGATATCTGCCTGCTCATAGCGAAGCAGGACCGGACGATCCGTCAGACACAAAACCAGGCAGGAGACAGGAACGAACGCTCCTGCGCAGACAGAAAACAGAATCCGCTTTTTCCTTTTCAAAGATTTGACAGACATTTCAATCACCTCCTGCCCTTATTGTAGAGGCAGAAGGACCGGGAAGGTATCAAACTGAATGCATTTTATGTGACAGTTTTGTAAGATTCCGTTTTCAGCCGGATATTTTTTGAAAGGTTTCTTCTTTGGGAAAACACAGAAAAACCTCCGTGTATACGCCTTCCTTCGAATTGATCCGGATATCAATGCCAGGCTTTGCACAAAGCCGGTCACAGAGATACAGCCCGATTCCGGTGGAACGCTCCCCCGTTTTCGTTCCTCTTCCATTGCTCCCGACAAAGCCCTTGTCAAAGACCCGTTCCAGATCCTCTGCCGGAATGCCGATTCCGTTATCCCGAATGGAAAGCATGACATGTCCGTCCGCTTCCTGCGTGCAAAACTCCACGACCGGGTTATGCTCCCGGCGGTATTTTATGCTGTTGAGAAGAATCTGATTGAAAAGGAAGCAGACCCACTTTTCATCGGAATACACCGTATGCGTCACAGACTCCGCCTGAATCCGAAAGCCATTCTGAATAAGAAGCTGCTTATTGCGCGCGATAACTTCGCGGACGCAGTCCTTCAGGGAAATACGGCGGATCAGGTAATCCTTTTCCACACTGCCCAGACGGGCGTAAAAAAGAACCTTTTCCACGTCCTGCTCCACGCGCTCCGTCTCTGCCAGAATCCTTCGAAACACATCCGCCTGAAATACGTCAGAAGCTTTGTATGCTTCGGATACGGGGAAAGCATCGGGCCGCTCCGTCTGACGAAGCTGTTTTCTGCCGTTTTCACACAGGAGCCGGATTCCCGTGACAGGCGTTTTGATTTCATGCACCCACTGTTCTATGAACTCCCGGTATTCCCGGTTCATCCGGCGGCTTTCCGAGACCTGATCCGTCATATCCTTAAACGCAGCCCGAAGAAGCCGGAAATACTCCCGCTCCAACGCGTTCTCCGGCGAATCCGCCACCTCCGCAAGCAGATACTTCTGATCCAGAGCATCCAGCGTTTCCCGCAGATGCCGCAGCCTTTTTCTCTGCTTCAGGAAGTCTCGTGACAGGGTAAAAAACAGAATGCCGGAAAAGAAAAGCCACAGCAGAAGCAGCTTCGATCCGCTAAGGCCAAAGAGAAACAACAGCACAGAAAACAGCACGCCGCCGGAAAAACAGACAAGAAGCGCCTCTCTCCGGTCGCTCAGATAGCTGGAAAGATTCATATTTTATACCCCATTCCCCGTTTTGTCTGAATCAGAGCTTCAATCCCAAGCCCGCGCAGCTTCTCCCGGATCCGCATGACATTCACGCTCAGAGTATTGTCGTCAATGTACACATCCTGATCCCACAAATACTCTGTCAGGTCCAGCCGGGAAACGATCTCTCCCGGACGGCTGAAAAGGCAGTACAGAATTTTCAACTCGGTTCTGGTAAGCTCCGCTTCCTTTCCCTGAAAGGCAAGCGTTCCGGCAATCGGATTCAGCCGAATTCCCTTATATTCCATCGTATCCGGTCCGTCCGCGCGGCAAAGAAGGAGGCGGATTCTGGCCAGAAGAACAGGCGCGTTATAGGGCTTTGCCACATAGTCGTTTCCGCCGAGAGTCAGCGCCTGAAGCTCGTCCATCGGCGTACTGCGCCCGGTGAGAAACAGGATGGGGGTACGGGAAAAGGCGCGTATTCGGGAACAGATGCTGTAGCCGTCCTGACCGGGCAGGTTACATCCAGAAGGATCAGATCATAAGAGCCTGCCCGGACCTGTCCTGCCACATCCATAAAATCCGTAATGCAGGTTACGCCATAGCCTGCGTTTTGCAGCAGAATCTGCAGTTCTTCCCGGAGCAGCTCTTCATCTTCGACAATGAGAATATGGGAATTCATGGAGACGCCTTTCTTTTTATGAACTCAAACTTCGCACTTGAATAAGTGCCTGTGCACTTTGAAAATTCAATAAAATCTGGCAATAAAATAGCATGAAACCGTCTGGTTTGGTATAATTGAATTGACCAAAAACAATTACAACCGGAGGCTCA
>DWUW01000191.1 GCA_019120525.1 Candidatus Eisenbergiella stercorigallinarum
TCCCCTTCCGGCCAGGTCTCACTCCAGAAATTCATACCTTCCGGTATAATATCCCACGATCCCGTCCTTCTTCGCGAGGATCCCCTGCGGCTCCACGTCGCAGCAAGACAGGATCTCGCCGGAACGCACGGGAAGGCGGTAGTCCGTCATATTGAAACAATAGCGTTTCCCCTTATAGCTGTAAAGCTGCCCGTCTGCGAACGTCATCTCCCGGCCCAGCGCGGGAACAAAGCAGACGCTCTCCGCTCCGTCGTCCCTGAGCACCTCAACCATGGTCCGGGGAAATTCCAGCGTCAGGGGATTCTCAGACGCTTCCTGATCCTCCAGGGCGCAAAGGAGCGGCATGTCGTCATAAGCCCCGGTTTCCATCGTTTCCCCGCGCAGTATCAGGTAATTGATCTGGCGCCAGCGCTTGAGGCTGTTGCCGCCGTCTATGCTGATCACATTGGTCCCGCGGTTAAAATACGGATTCACGTTGACTATGGTTTTACAGTAGTTGCTTGCCGGCCAGTGACCGACGATGACCGGCTTTTCAAACCGGTGGGGCTGAACGCCGAATTCCTTCACCGTCAGGCAGTACTCCATGTCCTGCTCCGTCAGCGGGCCGGGCTTCAGTCCGGCGTGCACAAAAATAAAATGCTCCGTTTCCAGGATATGCGGAAGGGAATCCAGAAAGGCGATTTCCGCGGCATACCGCTCCCGCACGGCCGTCTTCAGCGCCCTCACCTCATCGAGCGTGTCCCATTTCATCCCCAGTTCCCGCGCCATCTCCCGCAAGGTGATATTTTCATGGGACTTCATATACGAAAGGACTTCCTCATCCGTCACCCATCCGCCGTACCATTCGGAAAAAATCGTGTCATTATTGCCCGCCGTCATGTACACATTGCCCTTTTCGGCACAGCGCATCACCAAACGCAGCAGCTCCAGGGACTCTTCGCCCTTTTCCAGAATATCGCCCACGATCACCAGCGCGTCCTGCTCTCCAAATCCGGTTTGCCGCAGCATGGCAGAAAATCCCCTGTTGTCTCCATGGAGATCGCTGACAACGATCGCGCGCCGGTATCTGTCCAGCTCTGCGTGAGCAACCGTCGCCTTTATGTCCATTTTTCTCCTCCTCTTTTCCGTCCATCCCAGGGAAATGCGCTGTCAGGCGCATTTCCCGGATCTTCAGCCCCGCTTCGCCTGCGCCATAAAGGCCTCGATCTCGTCCGCCTCGCGGATCACGTCCGCCGACAGAACTTCGCAGCCGTCCTCCGTGATCAGCAGATCGTCCTCGATCCGGATGCCGATTTCCCATTCGTCGATGTACAGGCCGGGCTCATCGGTGATCACAGCGCCGGGCTGCAGCGGCTCGTCCCGCCTCGCGCTCACGTCATGGACATCGATGCCCAGATGATGGGAGACGCCGTGCATGTAATACGTCCCGATCTTCTCCGCGCTGTCGATCAGGCCGAGCTTCCTGCAGCCCTCCGCCAGAACCTGCTTACAGATCTCATTCAGCCCGCTCAGCGTGACGCCTGGCTTCGCGGCCGCCGCGACGGCGCGGTTGGCGGCAAGCACCGTCTCATAAACCGCTCTCTGGCGGGGCATGAAAACGCCATTGACCGGATAGGTCCTGGTGATATCGGCGCAGTAGCCCTGAACCTTCGCGCCAAGGTCCAGAAGAAGCAGCGTCCCGTCCTCACAGGTATCCCGGTTCGTTTCATAATGAAGCATGGTTCCGTTTGCCCCGCTTCCCGCAATCGTCGGGAAGGACGTGCCGTCCGCGCCCAGATAATGCACCGTATACTCAAAATCCGCCTGCGCCTGATATTCCTTCATTCCCGGTCTCAGGCGGCTCATCACGTTCTGCAGCGCCCGGTCCGTGATGGAGATCGCCTCCCGGATCAGCGCCACCTCGTCCTCATCCTTCCGCGTGCGCAGTCCCGCGATTACGGGAAAAATATTTTTCACCGCCGCGCCCGGATACTTCTCTGCGAACTCCCTCGCCCGCACCGCGTTATAATCGGGCAGATCCTCCGTCTGATGGCGGTAGCAGTCAAAATACAGGGTGTTCACGATTTCTCTGGTCATGATGCCGCCGATCCGGCTTTCAAACGCGTCCGTATACGCGATATCGTCGATCCCCGAGATCTCCTTCGCTTCCTGATCCGTCACCATTTTTCCGGTCCAGCGGACCGCATCCGGGTCAAAGGCGGGAATGTAGAGCGTCGTCTTTCTCTTTTCTCCCGACTGATCCATGACGAGGATCATCCGTTCCCGGCGAAGGCCCGTCAGATAGAAAAAGTTCCGGTTGGCCTCAAAGGGCGCGTATTCATCCGCGCTGACGTGGCTTTCGATCCCCGAAAACAGGATCAGAACGGAATGCTCCTCCATTTTTTCATATACCTTCTGCCGTCTCAATTCATAATTCATGGCTGTTTTCTCTCCTTTCGCCGTCTGCGGGCAGCCCTCAAATCCGGCAGGCCGCTCCGGCCGCCGCCTCTTTCGCAGAGAGCCGGACGGCTTTCAGATCCGCGGTCTTTTTTCTGTCCGGCAATATCATACCTCTTTTCCAAACTATTGAAAAGAGGTTGGAGCGCCTGAAAGTCAAACCAGCCGAAAGCCGCTTCCTGTTCACTGACAGGTCCGCGGACTGCCCGCCGCAGGCTGCCCGTTACAGGAAAAAAGTCTCCGCAACCGGCGGTTGACAGATTTCCAGGCAAATTGTCAGGTGCGCATGGTAGCATGCGCGCGCCGGTTCTGCTATGATAAAGCTGCTGAAACGTACCGCGCAGGGAAACGGCCCTGCCGGTTTTCCCCGCGGCGTCCGCCCCGCGATGTTCACCGCGGCGGATCTTCTTTGAAAGCTTTGAAAGGAAACAAACCGGGTCACAGACTCACAAAACAGACAGGAGGACAGATATGATATTAGCGGATAAGATCTCTGAATTAAGAAAGAAAAACGACTGGTCCCAGGAGGAGCTTGCCGGGCAGCTCGGGGTGTCCAGGCAGTCCGTTTCCAAATGGGAAAGCGCGGCTTCCATTCCCGATCTGGATAAAATCCTGAAGATGAGCGAGCTTTTCGGCGTCAGCACCGATTATCTTCTGAAGGATTCAAAGGAACCGGAGGAAGAGCTTCTTCCGGCCGCCGCGCCGTCCGGAGACTATGTGCCGGAGACGGACGGCACTGTAAGATGCGTTTCCCTGGAGGAAGCGAACGACTTTCTGGATACGGTTCAGAACACAGCTCCCCGGATTGCGACAGGCGTCTCCATGTGCATCCTCTCCCCGGTCCTGCTGATCTTCCTCTTCTCCTTTGACGCCGAAGCGGCCGGTCTGCCAAGAATTTCGGAAAGCCTGGCATTTACTGCCGGTATTATCGCCCTTCTGGGGATGGTCGCCGCGGCGGTCGCGATTTTTCTTCATTGCTCCGGAAAAACGGAACGTTTTGCGTATCTGGAACAGGAACCCGTCGAGCTGGCATACGGAGTGACCGGCGTGGTCGAGAAAAGGAAGAAGGGCTATGAGCCCTCCCACGGCTTCTTTCTGATCACCGGCATCGTTCTCTGCATCCTGAGTGCCATTCCCCTGTTTGTCTGCGGCGTTCTGGAACCGGGCGGAATCCTGTCGGGCGCCTGCGGCTTTCTGCTCTGCCTGCTGTTCGTAGCTGTCGGCGTGTTTTTCCTGGTGCGGACCTGCGTGATCTTCGGTTCCTTCCAGAAGCTTCTGGAGGAAGGGGATTATACCCGGGAAGAAAAAGCCTCCGCGAAAAGAAACGAGGCCGTCACTACCGTCTACTGGTGCGCGGTCACGGCGGTTTACCTTGGCTGGAGCTTTTATACCATGAAATGGGAGCGCACCTGGATCATCTGGCCCTGCGCGGCGGTTCTGTTCGGCGCTGTTCTGGCCGTCAGCAATGCGGTGAGGAAGAAGTAGGGAGGTTGGCTGTTCATGCGAACATGGCAGCCGCCTGCCGGGCTTATCACGCAAACAGGGACCAAAACGGCAGCACAGAATGCGCGCCGTTTTGGTCCCCGTTTCTGACAAGATCCGGCAATATTTCGGCTTCCGGCAGGATCGGACGATCTTTTCAGCCAATTTCTCCATCTCCGCCCATCAGCCGGGTCATTTCCCGGATCCGCTCGATGGGAAAGGGCGGGGCGGTCACAGGCTTCATGGCGATCGCCATCAGCTTCATCGGGTTATCGTCCGCCGCGATCCGGTTGGCGCTCAGCTTTCCGCACTGGCGGCACCGGTGGATCACGGCCCATTCGCCGTTCTTTTTCACCCAGACGGCCACCGGGTCCATGTACCCGCCGCAGTCCGACGCCCGGTCGCCCGGCTCCACGTCCACATGCAGGCTCGTCAGGCAGTTGGGACAGTGATTCCTGTGCCCGCTGCCCGCCCCGTCCGGGAAGACCTCCCGCCCGCAGATCTTACAGCGGAAAGCCTCCGTGCAGGGGTGGGTCTTATAATAACCCTTTTCGTATTGCTTTCTCTTATTTTCTCTGTTCAATTGTATTCCCTCCCTGTCGTCCCTTTCCTTCAGGAGGGATTTTTTCCCGCAGGATCCTTTGAATGCTCTTTACTGACAAAAAATAATTTTCCGCGAGATCAGAAACGGTTTTCCCGGAGCAATACTCCTCCAGAATGCGTCTGTTTCGCAGCTCCAGGCTTTCTCTGGTTCCGCTTTTCTCTCCCCAGCGGGAATGCTCCTCGCATTTTCTGGGAATATACAGCATTTCTCCGTCAATATATTTCTGTATCTCCGCGATAAGCTGCTTCGGCAGAACGTCCGCCGCTTTTCTATAGCCCATCTGCGCCCTCCTGATCGTTTTTCTTTCAGGATCAGCAATGGCTATAGCATCTGTTCATGAAATGCGATAGCCATTGCTATCGCGCAGCCGATTCATAATACCTCATGCACACACCTGTACCTTTCCGTTTTGGTTTTTTGCAGGACAAAGGCCAGTGCCGGGCCGTCCAGGCTGTCCGGGGCATTTCGGTCCGCAGCTCTGTCCCACTGAAAAAATAATACCAGCCTTTTTCCGTACCGGCAACCTCATGTTCGATTTGAACCGTTTTTGAGGTGTTTGGGGCCGGCAGCTTCCTCTTCCTTTACCGTTCCGCCGTTTCTTTCAGCTTCATCCCTTCCCGGAAGGCATCTCCTGCCTTTTCCCCGATCACATGATAGGCGTTTCCCACCGGGTCAAAGGTGATCGGATCCAGCTTCCTGATGTCGATCTTCCCGTCCGTGAGGATGCTTTCCTCCGCGCTGACGTTGACGATCTCGCCGAACAGGTGGCAGCTTTCCGGATCGTAGCTGATCAGCCTGCATTCCAGCGTCATGGGCAGCTCCTCGATCACCGGCGCGTCCACGAACTCCGCCTTCCTGGTGTGAAAACCGGCCTTTTCCAGCTTATCCGGCGTATCGTTGCCGGACACGATGCCCACGTAATCGCAGGCCGTCATCTGCCCGGCCGTGGCCATACTCACCGTAAAAGCCTTCTTTTCCAGAATGTTTTTCGTCGTCTTATGACCGGCGCTGATGCACAGGCACAGCTCCGTGTCGCAGCTGATGCCGCCCCAGGCCGCATTCATCGCGTCGGCCCTTCCTTCTTCGTCATAGCTTCCGATGATGAACACCGGCTGGGGATAGGTCCAGGGCTTTGCTCCAAAATTTTTTCTCATTGTCGTTTCCTCCTTGTTATTTTCTGCTTTTCTTTTTCTCCGCCGTCAGATCATAGCTGAGATCGATCAGGTTTTTTATCTCTTCCTCCGGCACGCTGCCGTCCAGACGGATGGTGAGCCACTTTTCCTTGTTCATGTGATATGCCGGGTGGAAGCCCTCCCGCGTCCGCAGAAAGCCGCCCAGGGCGGGATCGCATTTCACGTTCAGGATGTCCACCGTGCCGCTGCCGGGAAGGCCCAGCCGGTCCCGCCCGATTTCCATCACCAGCCCGTACCACTTTCTGCTCTTCGTATGACGCAGGACGGCGTTTGGGTCCGACCAGGGATAGTCCGGGTCTGTGCGGTATTTTGTTTTTACGTAGGTGAAAAGTTCCTGTCTGGTCATGGGGTG
>DWUW01000192.1 GCA_019120525.1 Candidatus Eisenbergiella stercorigallinarum
TTAACTGTACAGGATGCCTAAAAGTACGGTTACAGATGAGAAAATCAGGTATTGAACCGTACTGATGAAAAAATAGCGGCAAAAAGTACGGTTAAGAATCGGAAAATCCTCTTTTTAACCGTCAATTTAGATAATTTGTACGGTCATACAATGCGGATTCTCATTTTGAACCGTATCGGAGCATCCTGTCGGGTATCAAACAGGGGGGCTGATATGGGAAAAGGGATCAACTGCAGTATTTCTCAACCCCATGAAAAGTAACCCGGCAGTACTGTTCAGACAGGTCTGCGCATTTACTGCGCAGACCGTACGAAAACGTACAGGAAGGAAGCATCCGGCCCATCGCGAAGCGATTGGAATGGCCGGATGCCGTTACTGTTCTGCCGAAGGCTGAACAGTAACACCCGGCAACTTTATTCCGACAGCTTTTTTCAATTTACTCTTGCACCTTTTCCGGCCCTGCGGTATATTTATCTTATCCATTTCCGATCCTGGCAGCATTTCTCTGCTGCGGGGACAGGATCTGAAGCGGACGGCAGTCTCTAACCGTCCCATCTTTAGAAGATGCCATGAAAAAGGTATCCGTATACGGCGTTCGCCTGGGCACATTTCGCCCATCCAGATTCACAGTTCAGAAAAAAAGAAGGAGGAAGGCACATGGGAGAGAAAAACGACGCTTTCTGTACCTTTATGGAGAAGGAAGATGTTTTTGCCGACTTCATAAACGGCACGGTATTTGGCGGGAGAAGGGAGGTCGCGCCGGAGGAGCTGGAAACTGTCCCCGGCATCTATCATGCGAAAAAGAGGAACGGCAGAAAAGGAGGAACACGGGGAAGATATCGGGATGTGGCGAAGAAGCGGTTCCGGGAAGGAACCTGCTGCGTGCTTACGGTGGAGAATCAAAGTGAACTGCACTATGCCATGCCGGCCAGATGCATGGAGTATGACGCTCTGGAATATGCCGGCCAGTTACGGAAAAGACGGATCCGTCACAAAAGAGAGAAGGACCTGAAGGGAAGCGCGCAGTTTCTCTCCGGATTGACGCCGGAGGAAAAGCTGGATCCGGTTGTGACGCTCGTGTTTTACCATGGTAAGAAAAAGTGGGAAGCCAGCCGCGACCTGCATGGAATGTTAAATTTTGAAGGAGAAAACGAAATGTTCCGGAAGTACACGGCAAACTACTGGATGAATCTGTATACGCTGGAGGATCTGAAGGAGGAACAATTTACGACCGGGCTTCGGGATGTGATCGCCATGATGAAGCGCTCAGAGGATAAGGAAGCCATGAAGGCCTACTGCAGGGAGAATGAGAATCGCTTTCAGGAAATGGAAGAAGAAACCTACGATGTGATCAGCGTAATGATCAATCATAAAAAAATGGATGAATATAAAGAGAAAAACCGGACGGAAGGAGGAAAGGTCAATATGTGCAGGGCGTTTGATGAAATGATGGCAGACAGTAAGCGCGATGGGATACGGATCGGCGAAAAGAGAGGAGAAAGAAGAGGAGAGAAGCGGGGCGAGAAAAACGGAGAGCGGAAGTTCGCCGCACTGGCGGGAAGGCTGATGAAGGATTCCAGAACGGCGGATCTGGAGCGGGCGGTGAACAGCGAGGCGTTTCGCAGGAAGCTTTACCGGGAGTACGGGGTGGGCTGAGAAGCGCCGGATCCTGCAGAGGGGATTCCCTTCTGCAGGATCCGGCTTTTCCGCCTGGGCTTATCCATACGCTTCCAGCTCCGCCGGCCCGTTCAGGGTCTCCCTGCGGATTGTCAGAGACAGGTCCGGATCGGCGGATACGGCCCAGCGCACCAGGCGGATGCGTCCGCCTTCGATTTCCAGAGCCGTGATGCACTGGGGATGGACGCAGCTTCCGTCGTTGAAATAGGGGTAGTCCCCGGGCCGGGCGAAGACGGGCCGGTGGGTATGGCCCGCGATGAGGATCCGGCCGGTGGATGCGGCGTAGGAGCCCAGCTGCTTTTCGATTTTTTCCATAAGCCTCCGGGAGCGTCCCGCGCCCGTGGGAGCGGTAAAGCCGATGGTTTCCAGCGGCCGCCAGAGGTAGCGCACCAGAAAGCGTCCCAGGGGCCAGAGCTCGTCGTTTAAAAGGCTTCCCTGATGGCCGTGCACCAGAAACAGGCGCTGCAGACTGTCCCTGTTTTCCAGGATCAGGCTTTCCGGGATTCCGGCATGCCTGAAGATATTTTCCGCCTCTTCCGAAGCGTCGCAGGCATAAAGATCGCAGGCGGCGCGGGCAAAGCTTTTCCGGCGTTTGACGATATCGTGGTTTCCGTAGATCAGGAAAAGCCTGTTTTCCTTCTGAAACCGGGCGAGAAGCCGGAAAATATGGCTGTAGGTGCGCAGGATAACGCCGATGCAGCGGTTTTCCCAGAGCTCGTCGCCGTCTCCCAGCTCGATATAGGTGTAGCTGTTCTGCCAGTAGTATTCCAGCGCTCCCTGAAAGATCATGCTGTTGGGGAGAAAATTGTCCGCTCCGTTTCCCTGCCCCCTGTGGCAGTCGCTCATGATGACGATGCGGGAGCTGTTGTCAAAGGGCAGGACGGGGGAGACGGAGTAAAGCTTATCAAGCTTTGCAGTGAGGGAAGGCATGACTTCACCACCTCTCTGTTTCCGGACTGCGGCAGCTCAGGCTCATGT
>DWUW01000193.1 GCA_019120525.1 Candidatus Eisenbergiella stercorigallinarum
GATACCAGCCATTTTATCCTGATGTTTCGGAAAACGTCGGGAATGACGCCGGGCGCGTTCCGGGGGATGCACCTGTAGGGGATGCCGGCGAAGCAGGAGAAGCTCCGCGCGGGGGAAGATGGCTCTATTCATGAGGATACATCAAATAGACATCAGGATATGTCATTGTATTTCCGGGACGGATATGGAAGAATGATGATATAAAATCAGCAGAAAGGAAGGATATCCGGACATGATAAAGGCAGGAGAAAGCCGGGTGCTCTGCTACACCCGGGAACCGATGGAGGATGACATTTATGCAAGAAAGCTTGCTGACAGCATGCATCTTGCGCTGGTAAATAAGGACGGGACCACTACGCCCCTGAACCATAATTCAGGGATACTCTACGCGAAAGCGGTGCAGAACGCGGATGGGACGCTTCTGGCGAAGAGCCTGAAAAAGCCGTGGCTTTTTAAAATGGCGGACGGTTCCTTCGGCGTGATCGCGGTGCGCGTGGAAGCGGACGGAAGCGCGGACAGGAGCGCGGCGGGAAAGCTGCTTTTCTTTACCTCTGAGGATCTGTTAAGGTATCGGGAGCACAGCCTCCTGGATCTGAAAAGAGGGCTTGCGGTCACGGAGGCGGCCTGTTTATATGACGGGGAGCGGTATACCCTGGAATGGAAGGAGGAGGACGGCTGCTGTTACCGTACCTCTTTTGAGGGATTCGGGGAATGCGGGCTTCCTGACAATATCGCTGTCCAGAAAACGGACGGATTCCGCCTGACGGAAGGGAAGCCTCTTTTGGATCTCCCGGAAGGGGCGGTCTTCGGAAACGCGGTATGCGTGCCGGATGATGTGGCGGACAGGCTGAGGATCCGGCTGCTTGCGCCGAAGAATATCGCGAACGAGGTCCCGCAGGAGATCACCGTTTCTTCCCTGGAGGAGCTGAAAGGGATCAAAGCCACTGCCAGATACAGCGATGGGACCTGCGTGCGGAAACGGGTGGACTGGTACGCGAAGGAAGAGGATTTTTCACACCCGGGGACCTTTACAGTCTCGGGAAGGATCCACCAGGACCGTTATGAGTTCCCGGTGGCATGGCACCGGGCGGATCCCTGCATCGGACGGTGGAAAGGGAAATACTATTTCATCGCCACCAATGATTATGACAACAACCACTCCCTCTATATCCGGGAGGCGGATACCATTCCGGGCCTGGTGACGGCACAGGAATCCCTGATCCTGGATACCTCCATGTATCCCCATCTGGGAAATCTTCTCTGGGCGCCGGAATTCCATATCATCAAAGACCGGCTGTATATCTTCCATGCGGGGACGCCGCAGGAATTTGAGAAGGAGCAGTGCCACGTGATGGCGCTGAAGGAAAACGGGAATCCCATGAAGGCGTCCGATTGGGAGATGCCGGTACGGGTGGTAAAAAAGGACGGAAGCCCGCTGTATGATGAGCGGGGGATCACGCTGGATATGACGGAATGGGAGCTGGGAGGGAAATATTATGTGGCCTGGTCTCAGCGTCAGTTCCATCCGGTGGACCAGGGAGCCTGGCTGTATATCGCGCAGATCGATCCGGACCAGCCCTGGAAGCTGACCACGGATCCGGTCCTTCTTTCCATGCCGGAATATGGCTGGGCAAACAACCACACCTTTGTGGATGAAGGCCCCTTCGCGCTCATGGGAGAGGACAGGATTTTCCTTACCTTTTCCAGCGCCGCCGTGGACAGCACCTACGTGGTGGGGCTGCTGTCCGCCGATCTGGACGCGGATCTTCTGGATCCTTCCAGCTGGACGAAGGAAAACTATCCGCTCATGTCTTCCAGAAGCAAAGAAGGGGAGTATGGGACGGGCCACAATTCCTATATTACCGATGAGGACGGGCTGGTCTGGAATGCCTATCATGCCCGCCCCGGCGTCGACGGTCCCAGAAGCTCAGGGATCCGCAGGGTCCATTTCGGGCCTGAGGGCTATCCGGTACTCGACCTGACGGAGGAGCTTGACCTTGCGCCGGAGCTGGCGTGGGTATCGGCAAAGGTGACCGTGAAATAAGCGGATTCCGGTCATGCCCCGTGAAATAGGCGGATCCTGGTCAGACGTCGGGAAACGTCCCGCGGGCCCGCCGGAATTCCCGCGGGCTGAGGCCGGTATATTGCTTAAACTGCCGGCAGAAATGCTCCACATTCCGATAGCCGCAGAACTCCGCGGTTTCGGCGACCGTTTTCTCGGAGTACAGGAGCTGGTCGCTGGCCAGGCGGATCCGGGCCCGGATGCAGTCGTCCATGCAGGAGAAGCCGAAGGCCTGCCGGTAGACGGTCTGCAGATATCCTTCGGAAAGATGGAGCATTTCTGCCATCCGGGCCACGCTCCAGGAAAGCTGGGGGCTGTTATAGATGGCTTTGCGCAGAGAGAGCAGATCCTGGAAGCGGGAAGGGGATCCGGCCAGGGCGCTTTTCCCGACGGCCTCGCGCAGTTCAAAAAACAGGAGGGACAGGAGCTGGTCGATGATCCTTTCGTTTTCCCTGCCCGGGAAGGAATTTTTCCAGGTGAGAAGCTGAAAGAGATTATGGCAGTATTCCGCGTCCGGCAGGGAAAAGGGGATTCCGAACAGGGGGAAGGAGACGACGGGGGGCTCGTCGGAATCAAAGCGGCACCAGTCGTTTATATACTGTGCCCCGCAGGCCCGGTAATAGATGGGAGTGTACGGCGCGAAAAGGACCGCGGAGCCTGCCGGATATTCCTGCAGCCTGTCAGGCGTCCCGAAAAGAGCGGGCGTGCGGAGAAGAAGCAGAAGCCAGCAGTCGTGCCCTTTGGGGAGATCGAAAACAAAATCCTGTCTGTGTGCGGCGTCATATTCTACATAGCGGATATGGTTCATGGGTACCTCCATGCGGCGGGGCGCGCCGCCGGAAGCGTTGGATGCGCCGGCGGCTGCGCCCTTTTTCCTGGAGAGTATACGCGACGCGGGCAGAATAGTCAACGGGGGAGGGAAAAACGGGGATTTTTTTTGAAAATGTCTGGTTGTCCTTTGAAAACGGGTTTGTTATAATGGGCTTGTTGGTAAGTCGGCCGTGTGGAGGGACAGACAAATGGTAACCTTAAAGGAAATTGCGAGGGAGTGCAACGTTTCGGCGACGACGGTGTCCAATATCCTGAACGGGAAGACCAATGTGGGGGAAGATACGAGGAAGAGAGTCCTGGAGGTAGTCCGCCGGCGCGGATACCAGCCCAATTATATTGCCCGGGGGCTGAGAAACCGAAGGACGAAGATGGTCGGAATTGTCGCGGAGGATATTACCCAGTTTTCCACCCCTGTGATCCTGGAAGGCGTCATGGAATATTTTGAAAAAATGGATTATCGGGCCATGATCATGAACCTGCGCCTGTATGCCAGATGGAGGGATTCCTGGTTTGATAAGGAAAAGGCCTACGAGTCCGTGCTGCTTCCCGCCCTGCAGGAGCTTCAGTCCATCAATGTGGACGGGATCCTGTATATCGCCGGGCATGCGCGGATCCTGCGGAATTTTCCAGATCAGACGTCCATTCCGGCGGTTATGGTGTATGCCTATACGGATTCGTCCCGTGTGCCTTCCGTGGTGATCGACGATGAGAAGGGCGGGTATGATATCACGAAGTACCTGATCTCCAGAGGGCACAGGAAGATCGCCGTGCTGGGAGGAAAGTCGGATAATATCCATACGAAGAAGCGCCTTGCCGGATACCAGAGAGCCTTGTTTGAAGAGCATATCCTGTATAACCCGGATTGGGTTTATTACGGGGACTGGCAGAAGGGATCGGGCTATGAACTGGCGGAAAAGCTGTACCGGACCGGGGCGACGGCGATTTTCTGCATGAGCGACCGGATGGCCGGAGGGGTCTATGATGCTTTTTACGAAAAGGGGATCCGGGTGGGAAGAGATATTTCCGTTGCGGGCTTTGATAACCAGGAGATGGCGGATTTCCTGAGCCCCGGGCTGACGACCATGGAGCTGGACCTGCACCGGATCGGGCATGAAGCGGCAAAGCTCCTGCTTGACAGACTGGCGTCAGAGGAGGAGTGGAAACCGGAAAAGGTAATGGAACTGT
>DWUW01000194.1 GCA_019120525.1 Candidatus Eisenbergiella stercorigallinarum
GATGATGATGTTCGGCGGGTCTCCGCACATGGTGGCCGAGCCTCCCAGGTTGGCGCAGAAGATCTCCGCGATGATCATGGGCACCGGGTTGAACTTCAGAAGCCGGCCCAGCTCCACCGTGGCCGCCGCCAGGAACAGGATCACCGTGATGCTGTCGATGAACATGGCAAGGATGCTGCTCATCACCATGAAAACGATGAAGAGCGGGACCGTCCGGTATTTCACCAGCCTGGCAAGCTCCAGGCAGAGCCAGCGGAAAAAGCCTGCTTTTCCCATCCCCTCCACCATCAGCATCATGCCCGCGATGAACAGGATCGTGGACCAGTTGATCCCGGAGGAGGACTCCCCGGCTTCTCCCGCCTCATACCAGAAGCTGACGGAGAAAAAATTCTGCAGGCTGAGGGTATTCCAGATCGCCGCGGGGCTTTTCATGCAGACGCCGAATACCAGCACCAGCATCAGAAGCCCGCAGACAAGGGATACCACATGCCTCTCGATCTTTTCACTGACAATCAAAAGAAACATCGCCGCGAACAATATCACGGCCAAAATCTGTGCCGCTGTCATAGGACACGCCTCCTTGTACCTTTTTTTCTTTCGTCAGATGAGCCGTATGCTCCGCAGATTGCGGAAAACGCACTTTCCTTTTATCAGAACGGATTGTAAAAGCGGTTTCCGTCGTGGAAGGTGATCACCATCGCGGCGGCCACGAACAGGATCACAAAGGCAAGGGCCAGATAATCGTTTCTGGAAAGGGGCTTTCCCATGTACCAGGTCCTGGTTTTTTTCTTGCCGAAGCCCCTCAGCTCCATGGCGTTGCTGACCACGTCGATCCGGTCCATGCTGGAGAAGATCAGCGGGAAAATGATGCTTGCCATGCTTTTCAGCCGCTTAAACAGGGAGGCCTGTCCGGACATCTCGATCCCCCTCGCCTCCTGGGCATGCTTGATCTTGGTGAAATCCGCCTGCACGTCCGGCACATAGCGCAGGGCGATGGCCATGGCGTAGCCCACCTTGTAGCTGACGCCAAGGCGGTTCAGGCTGGCCGCGAACTCGCTGGGATTGGTGGTCACCATGAACATCAGCACCACCGGCACCACGGTCAGGTACTTCAGCATGATATTGAACTCGTAAAAAAGCTGCTCCGCCGTCATGGTGTAGCGTCCCGCGATATGGAAAAGTTCCGTCCTGGAGCCGTAAATCGAACAGCCCTCAAAGGGAGAAAACAGATAAACGATCACGATGTTGAGGCAGAGGAACAGGAGGATGAACTTGAAAACCGTTCCCACCTGCTTCCATTCCGTTTTGGAGATCTTAAAGATCACCAGGCTGAAGATCAGCATGACGATCAGGATCCTGGTATCATAGGTCAGCATGCCGGCCACGGACCACAGGATAAAAAACAGCATCTTCGTCACGCCGGACAGCCGGTGGATCCAGGTATCCTTCTCCGCATAGGTAAGCAGTCTAGCCATTTGCCCTCTCCTCCCTTTCAAAATGGATAAAACGTTCCACGAAGCCGGAAGCGTCGGAAATGCCGCACTTCACGGCAAGCTCGTACAGGGACGTCTCCTTCAGATAGGCCCTGTCCGCAATGTCCCGGTCCGTCAGCACCCTGGCCGGCGCGTCGTCCGCGATCATGCGGCCGTCCGCGATCACGATGGCCCTGTCCGTATATTCCAGCATCAGGTGCATATCATGGGTGATCATGATGATGGTGATGCCCAGGCGCTCGTTGATGTCCTTCAGGAATTCCATGATCTCCGTATAATGGCGGAAATCCTGCCCCGCCGTCGGCTCGTCCAGGATCAGCACCCTGGGGTTCATCACCAGGATGGAAGCGATGGTCACGCGCTTTTTCTGCCCGAAGCTTAAGGCGGATACCGGCCAGTTCCGGAACGGATACAGGCCGCAGATCTTCAGCGTCTCATTGACCCGCTCCCGGATCTCCTCCTCCGGCACGCCGCGCACTACAAGGCCCAGCGCCACCTCGTCGAAGATCATGGGCTTACTGATCATCTGGTTGGGGTTCTGCATCACCAGGCCGATCACCTCGCCCCGTTCCTTGATGGAGAGCCCGGAGATATCGGAGCCCTCCAGCAGGATCTCTCCCTGATCCGGATTGATAAAGCCGCAGATCAGGTTGGAAAGCGTGCTCTTTCCCGCCCCGTTCTTTCCCACGATGCTGAGCATCTCTCCCTTTTCAATCCGGAAATGAATATCCTGCAGCACTTTTTTCCCGGGAACATAGGAAAAGCTGAGGTCCTTCACCTCAAGCACAGGCTCCGTCGGCTTTCTTTCCGGCGGAAGCTGGGCCTTCTGATACCAGCCCTGTACCTTTTCCCGGTACGGGACAAGATCCATGGACTCGATATGCTGCGGCAGGCTCTCCGGTTTTACCGTACAGCCCGCGTGCTTCAGCGCCGTGATATAAAGCGGCTCACGGATGCCCTCCTTCTCCAGCACATCCGTGCAGAGAAGCTCGTCCGGCCTCATGTCAGCGACGATCTCCCCTTCTCCCACCACCACGATGCGGTCCACATCCCGGTAAAGGGCGTCCTCCAGACGGTGCTCGATGATCAGCACCGTTTTCCCTGTGCTTTTGCTGATCTTATCGATCAGGTCGATCGCCCGCTTTCCGGTGGCCGGGTCCAGGTTCGCCAGAGGCTCGTCAAACAGGAGGATATCCACATCGTCGATCATCACGCCCGCCATGGAAACCCTCTGCTTCTGTCCGCCGGACAGCTCCGTGGGCGCATGGTCCAGAAGCGATTTCACATCCACTGTTTCCGCCACCTCGTCCACCCTGGGGAAAAGCTCCTCCTGCGGGACACAGTCGTTTTCCAGCGCGAAGGCGATATCCTCCGCCACCGTCAGCCCGATGAACTGCCCGTCCGTATCCTGCAGCACAGTCCCCACCAGCTTGGACATTCCGAAGATTCCTTCCTTTGCCGGGTCCTTTCCCTTTACGGAAAGGCTTCCCGTGCTCTCTCCCTGAAAAGAAAAAGGGACCAGTCCGTTGATGCAGTGCGCCAGAGTCGATTTTCCGGAGCCGGACGGTCCCACGATCAGAACCTTTTCCCCGGCATGGATCGTCAGATTCACATGACGCAGGGTCGGTTCCACCTGAGAGCGGTATTTAAATGTATAATCCTTGAATTCGATAATAGGGGTCATCGCTTACCTCACATAAAATAGTGTGCGCCGCGATGCGGCACGCATCGTGCGCGCCACTCGCGCCGAGCGCGGTTGCCGCCAGGCAACAGATACCTTCCGCGCGAATGCGCATCCACGGCGGAGCGTCCTTTTTATAACGGGAACCAGGATTCCTGCCATATAAAAAGGATAGCCGGCCCATGATGGGCCGGCCAGGATTAATCCGTCGGATACTGCCGCACCGCTTCTTCGCTTATCCGGCTCAGTCCTCCTTGGAAAGGCTGGAGGATTTGGCCCCGATCTTGGAATAGGCGTATGCCAGCAGGGAACCCAGAATGCCGGCAACTACGATATTTCCAACAAAGGCGAGAACGCCCTGGGTAAATACCTTGTTGGCAGGCTCTGCGTAAACCAGGATGTCAAGCACGGGAGCCAGCAGGATCCACGCAAGCGCGTTGGCGACTACCTGAACCACGTTGAACAGAACGATGGCCTTACCGGAGAATCCGCCTTCCTTAATCGCGTACTTGGCAGCGAACAGGCCCACGATGATACCGAACAGTCCATCCGGGAATACCCAGCTCCACCATACGCTTCCATAGAACAGCGCGTCGCCCAGCGCATGTCCGATGATTCCGATCGCGCCGCCTACGATGGGTCCGAATACCGCCGCGAAGAAGGTCAGGACAGCCACTCTGGACTGCAGCGCCGTGTTGGGGATGATCATAAACGGAACCTGTGCGTTCGTCAGGACCACGAAAAGCGCGGTTCCGATACCGATTGCAACGACTTCCTTAATTCCAAACTTCAGTTTCATGATGAGTTACCTCCTCGTTCCTCATAGATGTATGTACAGGCCGCGGTCTTTTGCCGGTCTGTCAGTGTATTGCTCCTTCCTTACTATATACGATTTCCCTTCATTTTGCAATGGGAAATCAACCTGCGGTTGCATAAGTCCGCTGTTTCGGAAGGTTCAGGCGGAGGGCATAGTCAAGACCACCCGTTTAGCGGGTGGCTTGTTCTGCCCCTATAAGGGGCTATTCCCTGCTTGCGCCCGAAAGGCGCACTGAAAGGCCTGCCAACTGCACCACATTCACAGCTGCCCCTAAAGGGGCTTACTCAGCGCTTCCTTCCTCCGGCGCAGCCCCAAAAGGGGCTTGCTGGTTTGCTTTGACTTCCTACTACCACTCCAAGTGGTTTATTTCTTGTTTTTCTTCACCGGCTCACCCGTAAACGGGTCAATATACTCTACTAATGACATCTGGTCATATTCCAAATCCTCTTTTAATTGATTTTGAATATACGTTTTGATTGCAGCTGTATTTTTCCCTACGGTATCTACATAATATCCACGGCACCAGAAATGCCTGTTTCCATATTTGTATTTTAAGTTCGCATGCTTTTCAAATATCATAAGCGAACTTTTCCCTTTCAAATATCCCACAATTTCTGATACGGAATACTTCGGCGGAATCCTTACCAGCATATGGATGTGGTCCGGACAGCATTCTGCTTCTATGATTTCTATCCCTTTTCTTCTGCACAATGTTCCTAATATCTGACCTACATCTGCCTTTATCTGTTTGTAGATTACCTGTCTGCGGTATTTCGGTGCAAAAACGATATGATACTTGCATTCCCATTTTGTATGGGCTAAAC
>DWUW01000020.1 GCA_019120525.1 Candidatus Eisenbergiella stercorigallinarum
TGCGGAGATCTCCGAAAAGGGCGAGGTGGAAAAGCCGGTCCGGGTGGTAAAGACAGCTGAACCGGCCGCAGCGAAGCGGACGTTAAAGAGCGCGGCGCAGGAAAAACCGGAAAAAGCGCCGAAAACCTCCAGGATTGCCGGGAAAGAGAAGAAGGGAACAGACAGATGAATTTTGCCGGAGTAACGGTATGGACGGCTGCATCCGGACAGGCCGGTGCGGCAGAGGGAAGAATTCTTCCGACGCTTCTGTCCGCAGGGACGGATGTGTCGGAAGAGATGGCGATCGGGGAGCAGCTTCTGCGGGCTGCGCCCCAGTCCCTTCTGGATTTCCTGACCCGGGTGGTGCTCTGCATCGTCACCTTCCTGGTCGGAGTGAAGGTGATCAGCCTGATCCGGAAGCTGATCGGGAAGGCAATGGAGCGGACGGGAGCTGCCGGACAGGCGGGACAGTTCGTGGATTCCTGCGTCAGGGTGGTGCTTTATGTGATCCTGGTCTTTCAGATTGCCATGCATCTGGGAATCAATGCGGCGACGATCGCCACAGTTCTGGGTTCCGCCACCGTTACGGTGGGGCTGGCCTTTCAGGGAAGCCTGAAAAACTGCATTGGCGGCATCATGATCATGATCCTGCATCCCTTCCGGGTGGGCGATTATATCATTGAAACCACCTATGAAAGCGAAGGGACCGTTTCGGAGATCACGGTTTTCTATACAAAGCTCGCCACTCTGGACAATCGGACGATCATCCTGCCAAACGGTCAGCTGGCGGACGCAGGGATCACGAACGTGACCCGGGAGGAGAACCGCCGTGTGGAGCTGAAGGTGGGGATCTCCTATGAAGCGGACATCCGGAGAGCGAAGGGAGTGCTGGAAGGGCTGCTCCTGAAGGAAGAGGGGATCTGCAGGGATCTGGAATATAATATCTTTGTGGACGAACTGGGAGCGAGCGCAGTGGTCCTCGGCATCCGATTCTGGACAAAAACCGAGAATTACTGGCCTGTCCGCTGGAAGATGCTGGAGGAGATCAAGTATGCGTTCGATGACAACGGAATCGGGATTCCGTATCCGCAGATGGACGTGCATGTGAAGCGTATGGAAGAAAAAGAAGAAATCTCTTGCAAAACGTCAGGAGAGACGTTATAATAATTCCTGTCGCAAATGCTGGAATAGCGCAGTCGGTAGCGCAACTGATTCGTAATCAGTAGGTCGAGGGTTCGAGTCCCTTTTCCAGCTTCCGGCCGCAGACGCGGACTGAGGGGAACCGTACATTTACAAAAGAAGCATTCCAAAAGCCCTGATTTCAGAAGCGGCCTTTGGAATGCTTTTTCTACTGAGAAGATATATGGAAAGAATAGAAAAATACGCGGCGGTGATCTCGTGGACGTTGTTTTTTCTGGTGCTTGCGGTGATCTGTGTGCTGTCTTTCCAGAACGGAAGCGCCACAAAGGCGCTTGAAAAGCCGTTTGTGGACGGAGTGACCGGTACGGTTGACCGGAAGCTTTCCACAGAGACGATCCTTACGGTCACGTTTTATATCCGGCAGGCAGGAAGGGCGGTGCTTTTTCTTGCCCTTGGCTTTTCCGGCGGGAACGGGGCGCTTCTGTGCTTCGGGAAACGGAACCGTACGGCCATTGGGGCTGCCGTCTGCGCAGTGCTGTTTGGGATTTCTTATTTTACGGAAAAAATGAAGATTTTTATAGAAGGCAGGCATTATGCGTTTGCGGAATGCCTGGAGGGCTTCGCCTTCGCTGTGCTGGGATATCTGTGCGCCGCGTGCCTTTTTGGCGTTTGGAAAAGGAAACGGCAGAAGGCCGGCGGCGGGCAGGGCTGACGCTGAAGAAGGAAGATACGAAAAAAGCATAGAGAAAGCCGCGCGTCTGCCGTATTGCGGCGCGCAGGGATGAGGATTGCCATGTATCAGAAAAAATCCAATCTGCAGAATCTGATCATCATTACCATCGACTGTATTGTCCTGGTTCTCAGCCTTGGTATCGCGAATTATATCAGGCACCAGAAATTTTTCAGGGGCCTGAACAACCCTTCGGACATGAAGGTGCTGATCTTTGTGTTCCTGGTAGTATTCCTGGTGATCAATCTGTATAAGAATTTCTATAAACAGATGCTTCTGCGCGGGCCCTTCCAGGAGCTGCTGGAAATCATCAAGATGAATCTGGTGACGCTTGCCGGGGCTTCCTTCGCGCTGTACCTTACGAGGATCATTGACGAATATTCCCGGACGGTGCTGGTCCTGTTTATTTTTATCGATGTTGTGCTGATGTTTATTGTCCATCAGATCTATAAGAGGTATCTCCCCGTGTTCTACCGGATGAGCGGTACGGCAAGGCAGATCCTTCTTGTGGCTCCGGGGGCCATGGCGCCTTCGCTGATCAGGGAGGTCCGTTCCATCCGTGACTGCAGCTATGAGATCAAAGGGATCGTAGTGCTGGACGGGGCGCAGGGAGAGACGCTGGATGGGATCCCCGTAGTTGGCGAAAGGGAAGGGCTTGTGGATTACTGCCTGGGAGCCTCCCTGGATGAGGTGATCATCAGCGCGGACAGAGAGACGGAGGAAAGCCTGCGGGATGAGATGGAGAACATTGCGGCCATGGGCCTTACCATCCATCTTCAGATTCCCGTGCTTGAGCTGAAAGAAGCGCCGCAGCGGATGCTTTCCCAGTTTGGAAAGCTCCACATGATCACCTATGCCAATAAGGTAGCGCCCTTTGGCCAGCTCATGCTGAAGCGCCTGCTGGATATCCTGGGCGGCCTGGTCGGGATGGTGATCCTTGCCGTGCTTACGGTTGTGCTGACCCCCATCATCAAGCTGGATTCCCCCGGCCCTGTATTCTTCGCGCAGAAGCGGGTGGGCCGCAACGGCCGTATTTTCAGGATGTATAAATTCCGTTCCATGTATATAGACGCGGAAGAGCGGAAAAAAGAACTGATGGCCCAGAATGAGATGAGCGGGCTGATGTTTAAGATGGAGGACGATCCCCGGATCACGAAGGTGGGAAAATTCCTCAGAAAGACCAGCCTGGATGAGTTCCCGCAGTTTATCAATATCCTGAAGGGGGATATGAGCCTGGTCGGGACAAGGCCGCCGACGCTGGATGAGTTTGAACAGTATCAGTCTTACCATAAAAAACGCCTGAGCTTCCGCCCCGGTCTGACGGGTATGTGGCAGGTGAGCGGCAGGAGCGATATTACGGATTTTGAGGAGATCGTCCGTCTGGATGTGGAATATATCAACAACTGGTCAGTGAGCCTGGATATCAAGATCCTGATCAAGACCTTTCTCACCGTTTTCGCGGAGAAAGGCGCCCGTTAGGGATCACGGATATCTGCGGGGCGGAGAGGCTTGGCCCGAAGAAAGATGAGCGGTCCGCTTAAGGGTTCTTCCGGTGTAAAATAGAAAAACATTCTGGCAGAACGGATCAAAAACACTACTACAGTTATGTGGAAAAAAGCATATCTTACTTTTTGAATATGTTAAACTAGGCTCGTACCGGCCGGTAAATCTTGGAAGTAAGGTGTGCTGAAGATGTTGGATTACGTAGCGAT
>DWUW01000195.1 GCA_019120525.1 Candidatus Eisenbergiella stercorigallinarum
TGGGACGCCTTCTACCATAAGGTGAATGAAAAGGGGCTCCTGGAGAAAATGCAGGAGCTGAAGGAAAAGGATATTCCGGCCAGATGGGTGCTGATCGACGACGGTTGGCTGGACGCGGATTATGAGAAACAGGTGCTGAAGGGGCTGGACGCGGACCGGGAGAAATTCCCGGACGGGCTGGCGGGCTGCGTGGAAAAGCTGAAGAAGGATTATGGGATCCGGCATGTCGGCGTCTGGCACGCGGTCATGGGATACTGGAACGGGCTGGAGAAGGGAAGCGAAGCCGAAAAGGCCCTGCAGGAGGGCTGCAGGGAGCTCGCGGACGGCAGGGTCATCCCGGCCGCGGAGACGGGGAAAGCCTTCCGGTTTTATGATACCTGGCATTCCTTCCTGAAGGAACGGTGCGGGATTGATTTCATCAAGGTGGACGGACAGAGCGCGGTCTCTCTTTTTTATGCGGGAGCGGAGAGCTACGGAAAAGCCTCCGGCGCGGTCCAGAAGGGTCTCGGGGCGTCTGCGGCCCTGCATTTCCATAACGGGCTGATCAGCTGTATGGGAATGGCGGCGGAGGATATGTGGCACCGTCCCTCCTGCGCCGTTTCCAGAAGCAGCGATGATTTTGTCCCGGACGTGCCGCACGGCTTCCGGGAGCACGCCCTTCAGAACAGCTATAATTCCCTTCTTCAGGGACAGTTTTACTGGGGAGACTGGGATATGTTCTGGAGCAGCCATGAGGAAAGCCGGCAGAATTCCATGCTGCGCGCCGTAAGCGGCGGCCCTGTCTATGTGAGCGACGCGGTGGGGAAAACGGACGGACGACAGATCAGCCCGCTGATCCTTTCAGACGGAAGGCTTCTGCGCTGCGACGGAGTGGGAATGCCAACGGTGGACTGCCTGTTTAGGGACGCGGTAAATACGGAAGGTCCCCTGAAAATATTTAATACAAAGAAAGACGCGTATGTGGTCGCCGCCCTGAACATAGACGGAAAGGACCGTCCCTGCCAGGGAAGCCTGTCGGCCGCGGATATTCCGGGCCTGAAAGGAAAGCGGTGGATGGTCTGGGCCTACCAGGAAGAAAGGCTGTACCGTCTGAACGCGGAGGAGAGCATCGCGTTTTCCCTGCCGGCAAACGACGGCGAACTGTTTCTCGCGGTCCCGGAACAGGAGGATATCCTGTTGTTCGGCCTTCTGAATAAATATGTAAGTACGGCCTGTGTGGAATATGTGCAGAAGACGGATGGAAAGCTGACGGCGCTGCTGAAGGAAGGCGGAAGGATCGGATTCTGGTGCGGGACGGACGCGCCCCGGGTTTCCTGCCAGGGAGAAGAAGTGGCAGCAGAGAAAAAGGGCGGCCTCTGGATCGCGGAATACGCGTGCAGGCAGCCGATCCTTGTGGAGATCCGTTATTAAGAGCGGGAAAGAGGCTTTTCTTTATGGATCAGAAGCTTAGTCGGGAGGAAAACATGACGACGATCGGAATTGACATAGGTACAACTTCCATCTGCGCGGTTCTGTATGACGCGGATACAGGCGAGGTTTGCGGGAAAGCGACGGCGGACAACGCTTTTCTTCCCGGAACCGAAGAGGACGGTTCCTATGCGCAGGATCCGCAGCGGATCGCGGACTGCGCAAAAGATCTGGCGGACCGGCTCTGGCGGGAGGATGTGAAGGCGGTCGGCATATCCAGCCAGATGCACGGCATTCTGTATGTGGACGCGGAAGGGAGGGCGTGCTCCCCCTTCTTTACCTGGAAGAACGGGGATGGAAACAGGATCTACCGGGAAGGAAAAAGCTACGCGTCCTGGCTGGGCGAGAAGACGGGACAGCCGATGGCGTCAGGATATGGCAGCGTGACCCATTTCTTCCTCCAGGAAAACGGACGGATTCCCGATGCCGCCGTGCGGATGGTGAATATCGGGGATTATCTCTCCATGCGGCTTACGGGAAAAAACGGGACGGCGACAGACGCGTCCCTCGCGGCCAGCTTCGGCGGCTTTGACCTGAAGGGGAAGCGCTTCCTGTCGGAAGCGCTCCGGAAGGCGGGCGTGGATATCCGTTACTATCCTTCCGTCGCCGGGGCGGAGACGGTTGTGGGAGAATACCGCAGCGCCGCCGTGCTTGGGGCCTGCGGGGATAATCAGGCAAGCTTTCTGGGGGCGGTGGACGATCCGAAGCACAGCATAAACGTGAACGTGGGAACCGGTTCCCAGGTTTCCGTATTCCATGAAGAGTTGCTGGAAACAGGGGCGGCCGACATACGGCCGTTCTTCGGAAAGGGCTATCTGTATGTCGGCGCGACCCTGACCGGAGGAAAGGCGTACGAGAAGCTGGCCGCTTTCTTTGAAGAAACCTTTTCCAAAGCGGCGGGGATCGAAGCGGACGGCTATCAGGTCCTGGAGAAGCTTCTTGCCGGCGTGGAGGAAACGGACCTTCAGGTCTGCCCTTCCATCTACGGTTCCAGGGACGGGCTGCGGACGGAGGGATTCCTGCGAAACTGGAAGGAAAGCAATTTCCATCCGGGAGATCTGGTATTCGGTTTTATCGACGGTATGGCAAAGGAGCTGGCGGATCTGTTCGACAGCATGCCGGACGGGCTGAAGGAAGGGAAATGCCGGATCATCGCCTCAGGAAACGGACTCAGAAGGAACCGGGGACTTGTCAGGGCAACCCGGCGGCGGTTCGGGATGCCGGTAAGCTTTTCCTCCTGCGAGGAGGAGGCGGCCTTCGGGGCGGCAAGATATGCCGCGGGGGCACTGGAAAGAGCGTAAGGACAGAAAGACGGAGAGAAAGAGCGGACAGGAGCGGATATGAGTCGGATCAGCCTGGATGGGAAGGACTGGAAAATAAAAGAATTCATCGGACTTGACTGGGTGTGGAGAGATTCCGTAAAGCCAGATACCGGGGATACGCGCTGGTGGGAGCCGGCCACTGTGCCGGGAACGGTGCTCCATGATATGTGGAAGGCGGGAAAGGTGCCGGATCCTTATTTTGAACTGAATTCCAGATACTGCGAATGGGTGCCGGAACGGACCTGGGTCTACCGGAAGGAATTTGAGGTTCCCGAAGGATTCAAGGGAAAGAGAATCCGTCTTTGCTTTGACGGTATCGACTACGCGGCGGAGATCTTTTTAAACGGGGAATCCCTGGGGCGGCACGAAGGGATGTTTATCCCGTGGAAGGCGGATGTGGGAGAGAGGCTTCTGTATGGGAAAAAGAACCTTCTCGCCGTGGTGCTGGAGCCAGCCCCCCGGGAACAGCCGCAGGTGGGAAGGACGAGCCTGGTCAGGACGAATAAGAGCAGGATGACCTACTGGTGGGATTTCTGTCCCCGCATGATCCATCAGGGCATCTGGCAGAGCGTGTACCTGGATGTGACGGAGGACGCCTGCTTTGAGGATGTCTATCTGTATGCCGACGTCCAGACGCAGGAAGGATACGCCCTGGTTCATCTGGAGGTCAGGACGGAGGGAAGAGACGGCCTGATCCGGGGAAGCTTCGGGAACCTGGATTTTGAGGGAAGGGTCGCGGACGGAGCCTGCCGTATCCGCGTCCGTGTGGACAATCCCCGTCTGTGGTGGACGAACGGGGCCGGAGAACCCTATGAATATCCGGTCCGCCTGGAGCTGTACGGGCAGAACGGGCTGAGCGACAGCCGTTCTTTTTGCTATGGGCTCAGGGATATCCGTTTTGTGACGAACGAAGGCCTGCCGGAGGAAGGGGAGGAACGGGGGAAGCTGACCCTCTGCCTGAACGGGAAGCGGCTGTACATCAAAGGCTATAACTGGGTTCCCGCGGACGTCATGTACGGCTGTGTACGGGAGGATCGGCTGGAGCATCTGGTCGGCCTTGCCAGACGGGCCGGCGTCAATATGTTCCGTGTCTGGGGAGGCGGGCTGATCGAGACAGACGCCTTTTACCGGATCTGCGCAAGGAACGGGATCCTGATCTGGCAGGAGTTCATCCAGTCCAGTTCCGGGATCGAAAACAAAACGCCGGAGGACGAGGATTTCTGCCGCCTGATGGAGCGGCAGGCCGGACAGATCATCCGGCAGAAGCGGAACCATACGGCGTTGGCGGTCTGGTGCGGAGGGAATGAGCTGCAGGATGCGGAAGGCATGCCTTTAGACGGAAACGACAAAATGCTCCGGCTGCTTCACGGGCAGGTACGCAGCCTGGACAGGAAACGGAAGTGGCTCCCCACCTCTCCCTCCGGCGGGTATTTCATGAACAGCATGGAAAATATCGAGAAGCATCCGGATGAGCTGTTTGATGTGCACGGCCCCTGGGAGCATCAGGGACTGAAGGACCACTGCCGGCTCTATAACAGCGGCACCTCCCTGATGGCGTCCGAATTCGGCGTGGAGGGGATGACCGGCCACGATACGCTGCGCCGCTGTGTAAAGGAGGAGCATCTCCTTCCTGCCAGCAAGGACAACGAGATCTATTTCCATCGGGGCGCCTGGTGGGACAACGAGCCCCTGGTGCAGGAAACCTTTGCGGGAAAGCTGGATACGGTGGAAAAGATCCGAAGGGCCAGCCAGTTCCTGCAGTATGAAGGGCTGAAATACGCGGTGGAATGCAACCTGAGACGGGCAATGCGAAACAGCGCCTCTTTCCCGTGGCAGTTCAACGAGCCCTATCCGAATCTGTTCTGCACCAGCGCGGTGGATTATTACGGACAGCCGAAGCCGGTTTATTATGGGATGAAGAAGGCTTACGCCTCTGAAACGGTAACGGCCCGGTTCGATTCTCCGGCCCTTTTCGGAAAGGAAAGCTTTCAGGCAGAGATCTACGCGTCCGGATCCCGCATGACAGAACAGACAAAGATCGTGGCGGAGCTTTGGGATATGGAAGGGAAAAAGGCGGCTTCCCTTGCGTGGGAGGTAAAAAGGGAGCCGGAAGAGGCGGAGGCCTGTGCCTTCCCGGTTCCTGTCCGGATTGGCGGGATCTCGGCAAAGGCGGAAGAAATCGGGACGCAGGTATTCCTGCTGAGGCTGGGCATGCTGCAGGAAGGGCGCGTCCTTGCGGAAAACGAATATCTTTTTACCAAGGGCGGGGACTTCGGAAGCGTATTTGAAGAAAGGCAGGCCGAGGTCACCATAACCCGGGAAGACGGCGGTGTCCGGATCTCCAACGCGGGCGGACGGACGGCATTGTTCGTTTTCCTGACGCAGGAGGATGGACGGCTGTATCCGGATACGGACTATGTTTCCCTTCTTCCCAAAGAGAGCAGGATCATTCAGACGGAGGGAAAGGGAGCGCTTGCGGCAGAGGGGCTGAATGTCCCTTACCGGAGAGCGGAAGAAAGCCGGAAATAGAAAAATAAGAAAAGAAACCAAGGCCGTTCTGGTACGGCGGACTGAGAGGGAATTATGCAGATCGTAATTGGAATTGATATAGGCGGAACAAAATGTGCGGTTTCCTTTGCCAGATATGAGAAAAACAGGATCGATTTTCTGGACAAGGTCAAGGTGAAAACCAAAACGGATGACTTTGAAGGGGCCATGCAGGAGTTTATCGCCATCATCCGCGGCAAGCTGAGGGAAGAACCTTCCTGGAAGCTCTGCTCCATCGGCATATCCTGCGGAGGCCCTCTGGATGCGAGGAAGGGACTGATCCTTGCGCCGCCCAACCTTCCGAAATGGGATCAGGTGGACGTATTCACGCCGCTGAAGCAGGCGTTCGGAGTACCGGTCATGATCCAGAATGACGCGGATGCCTGCGCGCTCGCGGAATGGAGCTTCGGAGCCGGAAAAGGCTGCAGGAACATGATCTTCCTTACCTTCGGCACGGGAATGGGAGCGGGGCTGATCCTGAATGGAGAGCTGTATACGGGAACCAACAATCTGGCCGGAGAGGTGGGGCATATCCGCCTGGCGGAGGACGGCCCCTGCGGATACGGAAAAAAGGGCTCCTTTGAGGGATTCTGCAGCGGCGGAGGGATCGCCAAGCTCGGAAGGCAGAAGGCGCAGGAGGCCATCAGGGCCGGAAAAGCCCCTCTGTTCTGCAAAAGCGAAGAGGAGCTGGACAGCATATCGGCCAAAAGCATCGCGGAGGCGCTGGAGCAGGGCGACCCGCTTGCCGCGGAGATCTTCGATATTGTGGGAGAATATCTGGGAAGAGGGCTGGCGGTGCTCATCGACATCCTGAACCCGGAACGGATCGTGATCGGAAGCATCTACGCCAGGCAGAAAGCTGTGCTGGATAAAAATATGAAAAAAATGATCGAAACGGAGGCGCTCGGCGTTTCCGGAAAAACCTGCAGGATCGTCCCGGCCCTGCTGGGAGAACAGATCGGAGACTACGCGGCGGTGTCTGTGGGGATGAAGGCATATGAGGAGCTGTACATACAGAAAGCCGTTGTCTGAGAGAAAGTCCTGAAATGGAGGAAACGATGAAATTACTGAACGGTATCTGGCAGGTGGGCGGACCGAGCCTGACACATTTTTTTGACGCGACGGTCTATCTGGTGAAAGGAAAGGACGAATACATCCTGATCGACTGCGGAACGCCGGAGGGCTATGGGCAGATCAAGGAAAATATCCGCAAAGCGGGCGTCGATCCGGCACGGATCACGAAGATCTTCGGCACGCATGGCCATTATGACCATGTGGGGGCGGCGTATCTGTGGAAGGAGGAATTCGGGACCAGGCTGTATCTGCATGAGCTGGACCGGGAACAGGTGGAAACGGGAGATGCCGAAAAGACCTCCGCGAGCCTTCTGTACGGGAAGGGTTTTACCCCCTGCAGGGTGGAGGGCCTTCTGCAGGAAGGGGACCGCTACGAGGCGGACGGCCTTCTTCTGGAGGTCCTGTACACCCCCGGCCATACCATGGGCTCGGTGAGCTTCGACGTGACGGCGGGCGGCTACCGGCTTCTGATCGCGGGGGACGCGGTCTGGGGAGGATTCAGCGAAAAAATCGGTTCTTCTGAAGAGGCATGGAGGCAGACGCTCCAGAAGCTCACGGCGCGCCATTATGACTTCTATACCTTCGGCCACGTGAATCCCCAGCTCATCGCGGACGCGGACGCCAGGCTGAAGGAAGCGCAGATGGCCTTTGCCAATTACTATAATCCCTGGTTTAAGACCTTTTATGAAACCTATCGCTATTGACGGCCGCGGCCTTCGGACCAGAGGCGGCAGAAAGGAAAAGATATGAAGAATAAGGTGATGCTGATCACATATGCCGACAGCTTCGGAAAAAACCTGAAGGAGCTTAAAGGAGTGCTGGACCGGTATTTTAAGCGGGAGGTAAACGCGGTGCATGTGCTGCCCTTTTACCCTTCCTCCGGCGACAGAGGATTCGCGCCCATCAACTACCGGAAGGTGGCGGAGGAGTTCGGAGACTGGGAGGACATCCGGGCGCTGGCCGGGGAATATGAGCTGATGTTTGATTTCATGATCAACCATCTGTCCAGAAGGTCGCCGGAATTTAAGGATTTTATCGAGAAGCACGACGCTTCGGAATACGCGGACATGTTCCTGCGTTTTAAAAAATTCTGGCCCGGCGGCGAGCCCACCCAGGAGCAGGTGGACATGCTGAACAAGAGAAAGCCCTGCGCGCCCTGCGAGGAGATCTCCTTCGCGGACGGGACGACGGAAAAGATCTGGTGCACCTTTGACGACGAGCAGATGGACCTGAACCTGGAATCCGGGGTGACCTGGAAATATATTGAAAATACCCTGCGCTTTCTGCTTGACCAGGGAGCGGCCATGATCCGTCTGGACGCCTTCGCCTTCGCCACGAAAAAGGTGGATACCTCCTGCTTTTTCCTGGAGCCTGAGATCTGGGAGATGATGGGAAGGGTGCAGAAGATCCTGGACGAGAAGCAGATCCCCATGCTTCCGGAGATCCACGACCATTATACGGTGCAGCTTAAGATCGCCGACCATGGCTATACGGTCTATGACTTCGTGCTTCCCGTGATGGTGCTGCACACCCTGTATACCGGAAGCGGAAAGCGGCTGAAGCACTGGCTGGAGATCTGTCCCAGAAAGCAGCAGACCACGCTGGATACCCACGACGGGCTGGGAACGGTGGACGTGGTGGACCTGCTTTCCGAGGAGGAGCTGAACGCGGTCATCGACCAGACCGAGAAATACGGGGCAAACTTCAAGTGGGACTACAGCGGAAGCTCCACCGGGAAAAAGGTGGTCTATCAGATCAACTGTTCCTACTATTCCGCGGTGGGAGAGGACGACGACAGCTATCTGCTCTCCAGGGCGATCCAGTTCTTCACGCCCGGCGTACCCCAGGTTTATTACATGGGACTGCTGGCCGGGGAGAACGACTATGAGCTGATGGAGCGCACGCACTATGACAGGAACATCAGCAGACATAACTATACGGTGGAAGAGATCGACCGTCTGGTGAAGAAGCCCGTGGTCCAGAGGCTCTGTCATCTGATGCAGTTCAGAAATGAATACCCGGTCTTCGACGGGGAAATGAAGGTTTATGATACGGAGGATTCCATCCTGAAGGTGGAGTGGAAGGACGGCGCGCTCTGCGCCTGCCTGGACGCGGACCTGAAGAAGAGGACCTTTGAAATTACTTATACGGAAACGGACGGAAGCATCTGCAGGTTTGACCCGGAAAGGGATTTCACATGGAGCGGACAGGAACGGTAATCATTGCGGAAACAGAATATCTGGTGGCCGGAGAGGGCATGGCCGCCCTGCGGGAAGCAGGGCGGCTTGCCGGGGAAGGCAAAAAGGTGCTCCTTGCTTCGGCAGCCTCCTGCCTGGCGGAGGACATCTGCGGTACGAACCGCTACAGGAGTCCTCAGATCGGGGAGGAGCTTTTGGGAGAAGGCTTTACGCCGGACAGTTATCAGCTTTCCCTGGAGGAAAACTGTGAGAAGCTGGGGATAACCCTGCTCTATTGCGTCCGTTATGTGGATAAGCAGCCGGTGAATGGGAAAACACTGGTCCGCTTCGCAGCCAAGGGCGGGCTGTTCGGGATCCTCTGCGGGGAATTTGCCGACCGGAGGGAAAGCGCGCAGGACTGCTCCTATATCGCGCTGGTCACAGAAAAAGGAAAGCCCGGTTTCGGGCTTTTTGAGATATCCGCCGAAGTGGGGGAAAACACGGATCAGGCCGGGGCGGACGCCGCAACGGCCACGGCGCGGCGGCTGTACGCCTGCCGCCGGGAGCTGATCCGTTCTTTCCTGGAAAAGAGGAAGGAAAACCCGGATCTGTATCTGGGCCGTTTCGCGCGCCGGGGCTTCGGCGGGAAAGCGGCGCGCAGGGAAAGCGGAGAGGAGACGGGCACAAAAGAAGCGCGGCGTGTGTTCCCGAAGGGACAGAACCGGTTCGGACGGTACGGATTCCTGGAGCTGCCGGAAGAGAAGGCGGCCGTATCCGCCGGGCAGGAGAGCTGCGACCTGGTGGTGGCCGGGGGCGGGACCGCCGGCGTGATGGCCGCCATCCATGCGGCCAGGGGCGGCCTGCGGACGGTGCTGATCGAGCCCAATTACGATCTGGGAGGGACCCAGACGGCGGGCGGCGTGAGCACCTACTGGTTCGGGCACCGTTTCTCGGATGTGAGGGAGATGGACGGACTGGTGGACGGACTCTGTACGCGCTGCGGGGTACGAAAGCGGCAGGGAATCTGGAGCGGCCGGGATGATTTCCATGCGGGGATCCGAAGCTTCGTCTACCTGAAATGCTGTTTGGAGGCGGGCGTGAAGGTGGTCTTCGGACAGATCGCCTACGACGCGTTTTACGAGGAACGAACGGGCGGCAGGATCGGCGTGGTGACGGCCGGAGACGTAGGGAACCTGGTCTATTTCGCGGAGGCGGTCATCGACGCCACGGGAGACGGGGATCTGGCGGTGGCGCTGGGCGCCGCGGGCTGCTATGGCAGCAAGCAGGACCTGATTACCTACTGGGCTTCCCTGGCCCAATATACCTCTCCGGACGCCTACCGGAACAATTTTTCCTCCATGCTGTTTGCGGAGGACCCGTTTGACTATACCCGGTTCATCCGGCTCGGCAGGAAGCGCGGGGAGGAGAAATTCGACCACGGAAGCTATGTGAGCATGCGGGAGAGCCGCCATATCCGCGGCATGGCCGAGGTCAGCCTGAAGGATCTGATCACCTACCGGACCTGGGAGGACGCTCTCTATACCTGCTATTCCAACTACGATCCCAAGGGAAAGCTGGACGCGGATATGGTGTACTGCGGCGTGTTGCCTCCCCAGGTGAGCATACAGATCCCGCTGTCCGCCCTGCTTCCCGTCGATGGAAAAGGACGGCGCATCGAAGGGCTGTATGTGGCCGGGAAAGCGATTTCCGCTACCCATAACGTATTCCCAAGCATCCGGATGCAGCCGGATCTGATGCACCAGGGAGCTGTGCTGGGCAGCCTGCTGGCAAAGGCCCTGTCGGAGGGCACGGTACCGGAGCGGATGGATCCGGAAAAACGGCGGGAATTTCTTCTGGCCTGTTCGGACGATCCTCTCACCCTGCCGGAAAACAGGCTGACGGCGGAAGAATGCGCAAAGAGGGTTACGGCCAAAAGCCGCAGCCAATGGGTGGACGTGCCCTTTGAATGGGAAGAGACGGGCAGCTTCGAGACGCTGGGCCTGATAGCCGCAGAGCCGGAGGAGGTGCGCCCGGTGCTGCGCAGGCGGCTGGAACAGGAAACGGAAGAAGAAACGAGGGAAATGCTGATCGGCTATGCCCTCTGGCACGGCATGGACGACTGGACGCAGGAGCTGTGCAGCGCGCTCTGCCGCAAGATACGCGCCGCGGACGGCCTTCCGGAAAGGGCAGGCTCCACCATGTGCGCCCAGCTCCTTCCGGATCACGGCGTGATGCCGGAGCTGGCCTATCAGCTTAACCAGCTCGGATGGAGCGGGAAGGACTGCGTGCTCGAGCCCTTTGCCCTGGTGCTTGACCGGCTGGAAAACGGAGAGCGGGATTACCGCACGATCCAGAAGGGGATCTATCATTATATCGAAGCCTTCGCCTACGCGGCGGCGCACAATCCGCAGAAGGGCTTTATCCCCATGCTGAAGCGGCTCCTGAAGCTGCCGGAGCTGGAGAGGTCGCTGACGGACATGGACAGCGTGGATCTCATGACGGAACGGTATCAGATCCTGGTTTTCATCCTGAACCGGGCGCTGGCCCTGCTGGGAGAAGAGGAAGGGCGTGACGGGCTTCGGCGGCTTACGGCCCTTTCCAATATGGCGGTCAGCGGAAGCGCCCGCATGACGCTGGAACGGCTGAAGACAGAGGAAAGAACGGGCTTTCCCACGGAGGGAATCCGAAAGAAGGTATGGTGAAGATGGAAAAGAAAGAACTTTATATGATCGGAAATTCCCATATAGACCCGGTATGGTTCTGGGACTGGGAGGAAGGGATGCAGGAGGTCAAAGCAACCTACGCATCGGCGCTGGAGCGGATGAAGGAGTTTGACGATTTTAAGTTCACCTCCACCTCCACCGCATTTTTTGAATGGATTGAAAAGCTGCTCCCGGACATGTTTGAAGAGATCAGAAAACGGGTAGCGGAGGGACGCTGGGAGATCACGGGAGGATGGTTCATCGAGCCGGACTGCATCCTTCCCTGCGGAGAGGCCTTTGTCAGACAGGGCCTGTATTCCCAGAGATATTTGAAGGAAAAATTCGGAAAGATCTGCAGGATCGGTTCCAACGTGGACAGCTTCGGGCATAACCATGTCCTGCCCCAGATCCTGAAAAAGAGCGGGATGGATTCCTATGTGTTCATGCGTCCCAGGCTGAATACGCCGGTTTTCAAATGGGAGAGCGAAGACGGCAGCCAGGTGAACGCCATCAGCCTGCCGGCGGAATACACCTCCTGGTTCCACGATCCCACGGTGAAGAACATCCAGGATACGCTGGACCGGACGGAAGGATACGATAAAATGGTCTGCTGTTATGGCGTGGGAAACCATGGCGGCGGCCCCACCATTGAAAACATCAGAAGCATTCAGTCGCTTCAGGGCCACTGGGAGGGCGTGAGCCTTCGCTTTTCCGACTATACGGAGTTCCTGAAGGATCTGGACACGGACAGCCTTCCGGTGATAAAGGGCGCTTTTGAAAAGGTGAACGAGGGCTGCTATTCCAACGACTCCCTTTTTAAGAAGACCAACCGCCTGGCGGAACAGAGGCTTCTGGACGCGGAC
This sequence comes from Candidatus Eisenbergiella stercorigallinarum, assembly GCA_019120525.1. Taxonomy (GTDB): domain Bacteria; phylum Bacillota; class Clostridia; order Lachnospirales; family Lachnospiraceae; genus Eisenbergiella; species Eisenbergiella stercorigallinarum. Next base: position 12,153 of record DWUW01000195.1, read on the forward strand.
CGGCTGATGGGCCTGTCCCGCGTCTTCACCGGAGCCTTTCCGGAAGAAGCCGGAGCGATGGAAAACCTGTGGAAGGGCGTTTTTTTCAATGAGTTCCACGATACCATGGGAGGAACCACCATCCAGTCCGCCAGGGACGAGGCGGTGATGCAGCTTTCCGGCGTCTGCGCCAGGGCCGGCGAGATCAAGGCGGTGGCCATCCAGAACGTGGTGAACCAGATCGACACCAGAGGCGAGGGCTTCCCTCTGTTCCTTTTCCATACGGGAAGCCAGCCCTATGAAGGCAACGTGGAGGTGGAGCTGGAGTGGTTCTGCCAGAGCCCGTTAAAGCTTCTGGACCCGCAGGGGAAGGAGATCCCCTACCAGAGGATCCATACGGATGCCAAGGTCCGTCACACCACGCTGGGAGGGCGCAGGAGATTTGTATTCCATGCTTCCATCCCGGCCTGCGGCTTCGCTCAGTACCGGGTGCTGAAGGAGGAGCCTTCCCTGGTGATGACGCCGAACATGGAGATTGAAAATCCGGATCCGTACCGCCTGGAAAACCCGTATCTTCTGGCGCAGTTCGATCCAAAGACCGGCATGCTTTCTTCCCTGACCGATAAGGAAACCGGGTTCGACGCGCTGAAGGGGGACGCTTCTTTCAGGCTTTACCTGGATGAGAGGGACGCCTGGGGCGGCCTGCAGGGAAGACGCTATGAGGACAGGAACGTATCCTTCCGCCTAGATTCCATCGAGAAGGTGGAAAGCGGCGGCCTGCGGGAAACCATCCGGGTGCGTCTTTCCTTTGAGGACACCAGGGTGGAACAGCTCTACAGCCTGGGCGCGCGGGAAAAGGAGCTGCAGGTGGAGACCCGGCTGCGCTTCAACCATACCTGGAGCCTCCTGAAGCTGGTCTTCCCCGTGGGAGCGGAAGCGAACCTCACCAGGGCGGAAACGGCCTACGGCGTATGGAACCGGGAAATCCAGGACACGAGCGAATACTACATGCAGCGCTTCCTGGACGCTTCCGACGCGAAGGGAGCCGGCCTTGCCGTGGCGAACGACGGGAAATACGCCTTCAATATGACGGACGGAAGGCTGCAGATCACCGTGGCGAGAAGCGCCATCTACGCGCAGGGGAACAGCCCGGACTGGTACAATGAAAAGGAAAGCTATCAGTATATGGACATCGGCACGCAGACCTTCCGGCTGACGCTGAAGCCGCACGGGGCAGCCCTTTTGAACCGGGAGCTGTACCGGATGGCGGAAAAGACGAACGGCGCCTATGAATACCTGGCGGACAGCGCCCATCCGGGAAGGATCCCCGGCGCGGACGCGGCGGTATTCAGCCTGGCGTCGGTGAAGGATGGAAATGTGGCGGTGACGGATATCAAAAAAGCGGAGGATGGCGACGATTTCATCATCCGTCTTCTCGAAACGGAAGGAAAGGATACGCAGACGGTCCTTTCCTTCTGGGGGAAGGAGCATCCGATTTCGATCGGCCATCACGAGATCGCGACCTGGCGGCTGTCCCGGGACGGAAGCCGGATGGAGCAGGTCAATCTGCTGGAGTGGTAGACAGGAGGAAAACATGGAAAAGGATAAGAAATTATATATGATCGGCAACGCGCATATCGACCCGGTCTGGCTGTGGCAGTGGCAGGAGGGCTATCAGGAGGTGAAGGCGACCTTCCGCTCCGTCCTGGACCGGATGAAGGAGTATGACGACTTCATTTTCACGGGAAGCTCGGCCGTATATTACAAGTGGATCGAGGAGAGCGAGCCTGAGATGTTTGAGGAGATCAGGCAGCGGGTGAAAGAAGGCCGCTGGGTGCTGGTGGGCGGCTGGTGGATCCAGCCGGACTGCAACGCGCCCGGAGGAGAGTCCTTCGCGCGTCAGGCGCTGTATGGCCAGCGGTATTTTCTGGAAAAATTCGGAACAACGGCGAAGACGGGCTATAACGTGGACAGCTTCGGGCACAACGGCATGCTGCCCCAGCTTCTGAGAAAGGGAGGCATGGAGAATTATGTGTTCATGCGTCCCGGCAGACATGAAAAGGGGCTTGAGGCGGAAACCTTCCGGTGGCAGTCGGAGGACGGCTCTTACGTGACGGCTTCCCGGATCCCCTTTGAATACTGCACCTGGCCGGATGAGATCCGCAGCCACGTGCTCCGCTGCGCGGGCGAGATCAGGGAGGAAGGCGGCAGCCTCATGTGCTTTTACGGCGTGGGAAACCATGGCGGCGGCCCCACCAAAAAGAACCTGGACAGCATCCATGAGATGAATCAGGAGGAGGGCATGCCCACCCTGATCCTGGCCAGCCCGGACCGGTTCTTTGAGGATGTGAAGAAGAGCGGAAAGCGGCTTCCCGTGGTGAGCGGCGAGCTGCTCCACCATTCCAGCGGCTGCTACAGCGCCCATTCCGAGGTGAAGCGGCTGAACCGGACGGCGGAGAACCGTCTGGAGGCGGCGGAGAAGCTGTCCGTGGCAGCGTCCGTGATGTCGAACGGACACTGCCCGACGGAAAAATACGCGCAGGCCTGGCAGAACGTGCTGTTTAACCAGTTCCATGACATCATGGCGGGCACCAGCCTGCAGGCCGCCTACGACGACGCGAGGGAGAGCTACGGGGCGGCCCTTCATACGGCGGCGGAGGGGCTGAACGAAGCGGCGCAGGCCCTGTCCTGGCATATCGACATCCCCATAGAGGAAGGCATGAAGCCTCTGGTGGTATTCAACCCCAACGCCTTCGCGAAAAAATGTGAGGTGGAGATGGAGAGCGTGGCGCTGAAGGAGGGCATGGTGCTTCTGGACGAGGAAGACAACGAGGTTCCCTTCCAGCTGGTACAGTCCATGGCTTCCTGCAACGGCAGAGTGCGCATCTGCTTTATCGCCGATCTGCCTTCTCTCGGCTGGAGAACCTACCGCCTGGCGGTCAGAAGCAGCCAGCAGGTATTCCCTCCGGTGACTTCCGATGAGAACAGCGCGCAGAACCGCTGGCTGAAGCTTACGATCGATCCGGAGACGGGTTATATCCGTTCCCTTCAGAAAAAGAATGACGGGACGGAATATTTTTCCGCGCCTGCCGCCGTGCCGGTGGTGATCGAGGATAAGAGCGACACCTGGTCCCACGGCGTGCGCATCTTTAACAAGGAGGTCGGAAGGTTCCATGCCGTCAGCGTGAAGCGGATCGCCTGCGGGCCGGTGAAGGCGGTGCTGCGCGTGGTCAGCGAATATGGCGGCTCCCGCATCATCCAGGATTATTCCGTCTATCAGGAGCTGGATTATGTGACCGTGAAGACGACGGTGGACTGGCATGAAAAATGGTCCATGCTCAAGCTGCAGTTCCCGATGAATATGAATTACCTGCGCTGCAGCTATGAGATCCCTTACGGTGTGGCGGTCAGAGAACCGGACGGGGAGGAATATCCCGTACAGAGCTTTTTCGACCTGGAGGGAGCGAATCCCGGCATGACCACGGCGATCAACGGCCTTTCCATCCTGAACGACGGAAAGTGCAGCGCCTGCACCGAAGGAAAGACGGCGGCCCTTACCGTTCTGCGAAGCCCCATCTACGCCCATCACGAGCCCTACGTGCCGGATGAGAAGCTGGAATATGTCTACATGGATCAGGGCGTGCAGACCTTTACCTGGGCGCTGTATCCCCATGATGGAAGCTGGGAGAATGCGGAGACGGCAAAGAATGCCATCCTGCTGAACCAGAAGCCCGTCGCCCTGTTCGAGACTTATCATAAAGGCCATCTGAAGCAGAAGGATTCCTTCCTGAGCGTCTCCGCGGACAACGTGATCCTCACCGTGGCGAAGCTGGCCGAGGACGGAAGCGGGGATATGGTCCTGCGCCTTTACGAGACGGCCGGACGGCATACGCAGACGCAGGTGGAGCTTTCCGGGCTGGGACGCAGCCTGACCCTTTCCTTTGCTCCCTTTGAGATCAAGACCGTCCGCGTTCCGAAGGACGCAGGGCAGCCCGCGAGGGAGACGGATTTCCTGGAACTTTAAGCCGGATGCGAAAGGGGAGACTGACATGAAAAAACTTGCGATTCTTCATACGACGCCTGTGACGGTCCCTTCCATGAAAAAACTGGTGGAAGAGAGGACGGATCAGGTGGAGGTTATCAATCTGCTGGACGACAGCATGCTGCCCGAGATTAACCGGGCGGGAAAAATGACGGACGCGGTCAGGGAACGGATTGTCCTGATGGTCCGGGCGGCCGAAAAGGCGGGAGCGGACGCTTTCCTGTCCGCCTGCTCCTCCATCGGAGGGGCGGTGGAGGAAGCGGCGGCGCAGACCGATCTCGCGGTCTACCGCATCGACGGGCCCATGGCATGCCTGGCGGCAAAATACGGGCGGATCGGCGTGGCCGCGACGCTGCAGTCCACCATCGGCCCCACCTCGGAGTTGATCGAACGGATGGCGGAGAAGGCGGGAAGGAGCCCTCGCCTGGAATGTGTGGTCATTGAAGGCGCGGGAGCGCTTCTGAACGCAGGCCGCACCGAAGAGTACGACCGCGTGGTCTGTGAGGCGCTCCAGAAGCTGGCGCAGGAAAACGAGATCGTGGTGCTGGCCCAGGCGTCCATGGCGAGAGCGGTGGCCGGCCTTTCAGAGGAAGAAAGGAAGAAATACCTGACCAGCCCGGAAAGCGGCGTGGAGGCAGTCCTTTCCGAGGTGTGCGGATGGAAGAAAACAGAAAAGCCACAGAAGCCCTGAGCGCCCGGAAGGGGGATCTGGCCATCGGCCTTGACATGGGGACCACCCACATCAAAGCCTGCCTGACGGATGCGGACGGGAACGTCCTTGCCGTGAGCGAAACGGACAATGAACGGCATGCCACAAAAAAGTACGGGAAATGCTTTCTGCCGGAGGAGCTGTTTGAAAAGGCGGTCCATTGCGTCCGCCAGGTGGCCCGGGACGGCGTCCGCGCCATCGGCATCACCAGCATGGCGGAGGCGGGCGTTTTCCTGGATGCGTCGGACCGGCCGCTGCTTCCGGTGATCCCCTGGGGCGGAGGCCGGGGCGCGTGCCTGCTTCCGCCTCAGCTTCTGGGAGAGACGCTGTACCGGAAAACGGGGCTGATCTGGCATCCCAAATATACGGTGAACAGGATCCTGGCCCTGCGGAAGGAAGAACCGGAGCTGTATGAAAAGATCCGCCTTTTCCTCTCCGTTTCCGATTATATCCTC
>DWUW01000021.1 GCA_019120525.1 Candidatus Eisenbergiella stercorigallinarum
CCTGCGCGCAGAAGCTGTCTTTCTCCTCTGTTCTTTCCATGGATCTCATCTCCTACATTCTGATATTTACCTTCTTCGCGGGCACATGGGTGGAGATCATCTCCACCGCCGGGATCAGGCTGTCCTTCAGCTGCTCCCTTGGAAAAATAAAGGCGTCGGAACCGGAAAGGAGCACAAGCACGCTCTTCGTGGTGGAAACGGCCCGCTCCACCTCCTCCCATTTCCGGAAATCCCGTTTCCCGGGGCGGACAGCTTCCATCCCTTCTTCCGTCAGGCGGTAGTGGACAGGGCCGCCGAAATCCGGATCCTTTTCCCGCCCTTTTGCCTTCCGGTACAGAAGCGCCGGAAATCCCGCCAGCACGATCAGCCCCGCCGCGAGGCAGAAGGCGTTTCCGGTCCTTCCGAAAAGGAGCAAAAGCACCGCCCCCGCGGCTGCCGCCGCGATACCCGGCGTCCCGGAGTAAGCCTGTTTTATCATATAGTCAAAGATCGCGCCTGTATCGATCTGAACGTCAAATTCTACCTGCATGGACAGCCTCGTCTTTCTTTTTCCGGCGCAGGCCTGTTTAACGGCAGGCGCCTGAGCATCCGAAAAAGCACCTACAGCGCAGGTGCTTTCTCTTCTTTTCTATATTATACCGAAATCCGGCTCCGGCGCAAGGTTTTTATTTCCGGCGAAGCGCTACTCATGGCGCAGCGCTTCAATGGGGCTCAGCCGCGCCGCCTTTCTCGCCGGGTAGATGCCGAAGAAGATTCCAACGCCCGCGGAAAAGGCGGATGCGCCGAGGACCGTGGCCGCGCTGATCCTGGCGGAAAAGCCGATGGCCCCTCCGACGGCCTGCGCGCCTGCCACTCCCAGCACGATGCCGATCAGACCGCCGATCAAGGTGATGACCGCGGATTCCGCCAGAAACTGCAGAAGGATGGAGCCGGTCCGCGCTCCCAGGGACTTGCGGATGCCGATCTCGCGGGTGCGCTCCGTAACGGACACCAGCATGATGTTCATCACGCCGATGCCGCCCACAAGCAGGGAGATGGCGGCGACGATCACCACAAAAATGGAGATGCTTCCCATAACAGAATTGATCTGGGAAATCTGATCCTGCATATTCTGAACCATGATCACGCCCTGATTTCTCACGTCATGCCTGCTTTCCATGAGCCGGATCACGCTCTGGGTGATCTGCGTATTCAGGGCCGGGGATTCTGAGATCACATAAAAATCCGTAAAGCCTCCGAAATACTGGCCGTAGGACGCGCTGAGCAGATTTAAGGGCACCTCGATGTTGATCATGTTCCCGTACATGCTGAACATGGCGGAAGCGCTGTCCTGGCGGATCCCCACGATGGTCAGATCCTGGGTAACGCCGTACAGAGTCACCTCGATGGTCAGCCCGGTCACATCCGTGGTCCCGAACAGCTTCTTCGCCGCCTGCTGGGTGATGACGCAGACCCGGTTTCCCGCGTAGTAATCCGCGGCTGTAAAATACCTTCCCTGTACAATTGGCTCGGACTGGTAAAATTCCATGCTCTCCGAACCGCCCGTGGTATAGGCGGTAAACTCGCCCTTCCTTCCGATCACGCTCCCGTACAGCGTGTATACCGGCGTCACTCCTTTTACCCCTTCGATCTTCTCCCGGATCGCTTCAAAATCGTCCTCGTCAAAATAGATTTCCTCTTCGCTCTGTTCGTTGTTCACATAAATGCCGATCAGGCCTCCGGCCAGCGCGTTCAGCTCGTCGCTGACCTGTCCCTTCACCCCGTCGCCGATGGACAGGATCATGATGACTGATGTGATCCCGATGATGATCCCAAGCATGGTCAGGACGGAACGGCCCTTGTTGCTCCGGATGTTCATCAGAGCGATCTTGATGTATTCCCACGCCTGTGTCAATGCGTTTCCTCCTGTGCTTCCTCCGTCTGGCCGGTTTCCGGCTGCGTTTCGTCCGGGACCGCTTCCGGCTGCGTCTCTCCCGCCAGGGCCGCTTCTGTCTGCGTTTCCACCGTCGGGACCGCTTCCGGCTGCGTCTCCGCGGGCTGCGCCTCTCCGGCCGCCGCTTCTGGCACGGCGGTCACGTTCATCCCTTCCGTCACCGTACCTGTCATGTCGTAGACCACCTGGTCTCCTTCCTGCAGCCCTTCCGTCACTTCAACCATCGTATCGGAGGAAATCCCGGTCACGATCCTTCGCATCACGACGACGCCATCCTCCACCACATAACAGAAATCGCCGTTTCTGTCCGTGTTCACGATCTCTGCCGGCAGAACGATCACATCCTTCGCCGCGTTCGTGTGGATCCGCACCTGCGCCTCCACGCCGAGGAAAATGTCCGGATCCGGATTCTTGATGTGAACCTCCGCGCCAACCACGGGGCTTCCCTGGGAATTGCTGGACGCGACCCGATTGATCCTGGTCACCTCCCCCTCATACTCCCGGTCGGCAATGGTAATGTCCGCCTTCTGTCCCACAGCGATCCTGGGAAGGTCATATTTTGTGACAGAAATATCCACCTTTACCTGTCGGTTGCTTTCAATGGTAAAAAGCTCGGTCCCTTCCGAAACCGCCGCGCCCTCCAGAAGGCCCCCTCCCGCGGAAGCGTTCGCGGAGGAAGACATGGTGGCGATCCTGGTCACGATCCCCCCGAACTGGGCTTTCACGCCCTCCTTTCCTTTTTCCAGAGTTTCGGCAGCCTCCCTGGCGGTAAGCTGCGCGCTCTCCATGGCATCCGCCTGCTGCTGCTTCGCGTAAGGATCCACGATCCCGGCCTCGGAAGAGGATTCTTCTCCTTCCCGGCGGCTGATCTCGTCTTTCATGTCGTCCAGCTTTTTCTGTTCCGAATCGATCAGTCTCTGCTGTTCCTTCATTTCCTCCGACATGCTCAGGTCATTGATCTCATTGGTCGTCTGACGGATGCTCTCGTTCAGGTTCTGGATCACCTCCTGCACCCGCTCCCTGCTGTCCTCGCTCCTGGGTTCCGAAAGCTTATTATTCTGGATCTCCAGTTCCAGGTTCAATTTATTCAGCCAGTCCTGCAGGTCCTCTTTTTTACTCTGGATCTCATCCTCCAGATTATACTTCAGTCCCTGGACATATTGCTCCTGATTTGCGGCAAGCGTCTTCAGTTCATCCAGCCCGATAACCGCCTCGTTATATTCCGACTGTTTTTTATCGCTCTGATACTGGGTGCTGCGGTAGCCGTTCGCGGCGGCAGAGGCATCCAGGTCCGCTTTTGTTTTCTGCGCCTCCAGGCTGGAGGTATCAAAGACCACAAGCTGTTGGCCCTCCTCCACCACATCGCCGAGGGAAATGTCCATTTCCGCGATGACGGCGTTCACCGGCGCATAATAGGTCCTGCTCTGTTCGCTGCTTACCCTGCCGCTGGTAGAAACGGTTTCTTCCACGTCTCCTCTTTCCGCCGTAACCGTATTTACCGGCACAGGCGCGTTTTTCGCAATCGCGCTGCTCACCATAGAATATCCGATAAAAACCGCCGCAAGCGCCGCCGCGATGAAAAGAGGGATCCGTTTTTTCCTTCTCCCGCTTCCCTGCGCCGTCCTCCTGCGCTTTCTTTTCTTCTCCTTCTTCGTCTTCCCTGTCGTTTCCTGCATTTCCATCTCGGTTCCGGTGTTCTTTTCCAGTTCCTTCATGCTCTCCTCCATTCCCGCCGTGCTCTTCCGCAGACGGCCGTTCTATGCCGGCTGCTGCCGGTAATCCTCCACGATATGTCCGTCCTTAATCCGTATTACCCGCTCCGCCTGCGCGGCGATCTCATTGTCATGGGTAATGAGGATCACGGTCCGCCCTTCCCGGTGGAGTGTCTTTAAGATTCCCATGATCTCCGCCGTGGAGCCGGAATCCAGATTTCCCGTGGGTTCGTCCGCCAGGATCACGGGCGGCGCCTGGGCGATGGCCCGGGCGATTGCCACCCGCTGCTGCTGTCCGCCGGACATCTCCGCCGGTTTATGGTCCATCCGTTTTTCCAGCCCGACCCGGACCAGCGCTTTCCGGGAAAGCTCGGTCCGTTCCCGCTTCCCCACGCCTCTGTAAATCAGCGGCAGCTCCACGTTTTCCAGAGCCGTGAGATTCGGGATCAGATTGAAGCCCTGAAAAATAAAGCCGATCTCTCTGTTCCGGATATCCGAAAGCGCATCGTCGTCAAGTCCCGATACGTCCTGATCATGGAGCAGATAGGTTCCGCTTGTAGGCACATCCAGACAGCCCAGCAGATTCATCAGCGTGGACTTGCCGGAGCCGGAATGGCCGATAATGGCCACAAATTCATTTTCCTCAATGGATACGCTCACATGATCCAGCGCCCGGACCTCGTTTTCCCCCGGATGATAGACCTTGCAGATATCCCTTACTTCAACCAGTGCGCTCATTCGTCCTTCCTTTTTGTATTATTGTATTGTTGTCTTATTTCTATAATACAATAATGCATTTTATTTTCTTTGTCAAGCTCTTCCGTCCCGCCGAAACCGGCAGCCCGGCCTGCGGGACCGGTACTCCAAAACAGTATTATCATACAGTCCGTACCTTTAGAATTACCGTCTGCTTTCTTTAAATTTTCCTGAAAAATTTCTTTATTTCTTCGTATTATTTTTAAAAAAAGGGGAATCCTTAGCATATAGACAAAACCAGAAGGCTTTCGCCTCAGAACACAGCTTCACCGTTTGGTCGCAAAAGCTTCACAATTTCTTAAAAAACAGCACACGATTCCTCCACACCTGGATGGTATCGTATAATCAAACAAAGCCAGCAAGACTTTTTCAGATAGATTTCTTTTTCATAACTTGCCGGCATCCCGAAAGGATGCCGGCCCTCCCTCGCTGATAACGGGTGGCCTCAGGACGGTCATCCGTTCTTTGCGCAGCAGGCCTGACAGCCCCATTAAAAAAGGCTCCCGGCGAAACATACCGCTTCGGCCGGGAACCCTTTTTGCTCTTTTCCTTTTTAACTTTCCGGAGGAAATACCTGACCACGGACTGCGTACGCGCCAGGCGGAAATGCCTGATTACAGACTGCGTGCAGGCGGACGGAGGAATCCCCTCCAGCCCTGCCAAAGCAGCCGTCTCCCGTCAGGCCCTGTGCAGGATCGGGCTTAACTTTTTATATACCAGGACGGTCACGACGGACACCGCCGTTCCCTTCAGCAGGTTCATGGGGACCACGGCGAACAGGGCCAGGGTGGATACGCTGTTAATGGCCGGATTGATCGCATGTCCCATCTCGATGATGGACTCCAGCGGAAGCCCGTAAAGCTGGGCGAATTTGGGGATCAGATAGACGGCGTTAAAAGCGGAGCCGAACACGGTCATGATGAGTGTTCCTGCCACGCATCCGATCACCGCGTTTTTCTTCGTTTTGCGGAAAAGATAAATGATGGACGCGGGAAGCAGAAAGCTGCATCCAATGATGAAGTTCGCCAGATCTCCCACAAAGGCGGTGGAGGTTCCCTTAAACAGCAGCTTCAGGACGATCTTGCAGAATTCGATCATCACCGCCGCCACAGGGCCGAAGGCAAACGCGCCGATCAGGGCCGGGATCTCGCTGAAATCCATTTTATAGAAGGAAGGGGCGAACGGGATCGGGAAATCCAGCATGTGAAGGATTGCCGCGATGGCGGAAAAAACGCCGATCATGGCGATTTTCCGGGTGGTGAGGGTCCGTTCTGTAATCCCGTTTCTTTTTCTTTCAAACCGTTCCGTGAAGTAGGCGATCAGTACCATCGCCACCACCAGTCCCAGGAATTCCAGGACAAAAACAATGTTTTCCATTACCGTTGCTGCAAGACTGTTCATAATGATTTTCCTTTCCGCGGCCTGTCAGGCCGCAGGCAGGGACGTCCCGGTAGCAGATCGTCCTCTGCCGCATGAAAGGCAGGTTCTTCAAAAAAGAAACCCGGAGAGGAATTCTCCGGGTCTGTTTCAAAATTTGGCGGGGGCGTCTCTCCCGGCTCCTGCCGGAGCATTCCGAAAAACGCCTGCCTCATTCTTCTTCCATCCAGACTGTACTGTCGGTTCCGGATTCCAACCGGATCAGCCGCCGATGGCGGGTCGCGGACTCATCTGTCTTCCTTTCCGGAAAAACAGCTTCACCGCCGGTAGGGAATTGCACCCAACCCTGAAGAACGTTACCTTTTATGTAGTTGCATACGCGGCTTTCCGCCGCTGTGACCAGTTACCTTTTTATCATATCAGAAACTGGCCGTCTGTCAATAGCGCAGCACATTTTTTCAGGCAATGTCTGCGTTCCGGGAAAAGCGCGTCTGTTTCCCTCATTTTCCGCTTCTCCTTTCCACCTGTCTGCCCGGATCGCATGTCTCTTTTTTCTTTACGCCGTCCCTGCGGTGGCATATAATAAAACAAGGACGCCAAAAGCCCTCTGACGCAGAAAGGAGACTTCACATATGCCTTATAACAGAAATTCTTTTTTTCACTGGAAGGCTGCCGCAGGCGTTTGCCTGCTCCTGTGCCTTGCGCCCCTTCTGTCCGTCCCGCCCACGTCCACGCTTGCGGCGGACAGCCCATCTGCTTCTGCCGTTTCCGGAGCAGACGCCGACGGCCGCGTCACCTGGCAGGAGGGCTTCTTTTATGAACCGCTGAGCGAAGAGGTGAAAGCGCGGATCACCGGCATCTCCTACGGGGAAGGCTGTATCGTGCCCTATGAGGATCTGCGCTATCTGAACATCCTTTACGTCGATTTCCACGGGGAGACCCAGGTAGGCGAGATCATCTGCAATCAGGCCATCGCGCAGGATCTTGTGGAGATCTTTTACGAGCTGTATCTGGCCGGCTACCCGCTGGAAAGCGTCCGGCTCGTGGATGAATTCGGCGGGGACGACACCCTTTCCATGGAGCACAACAATACCTCCTGCTTTAACTTCCGGGTAGTGGACGGCACCAGCAATCTTTCCAAACATGCCTACGGCCTCGCCATCGACGTCAATCCCCTGTACAATCCCTATGTGACCTGGCCGGGCGGAAAGCAGCGGGTCTCTCCCGCCGCCGCAGCGCCCTTCGCGGACAGAAGCCTTGACTTCCCCAACAAGATCGACGAGGACGATCTGTGCTATCAGCTTTTTGCGGAGCGGGGCTTCACCTGGGGCGGCCACTGGAGGACCATGAAGGATTACCAGCACTTCCAGAAGGCGCTGCCGGAGGATTGAGGCGGGAGGGGGACCGGGATTGCCGGGGGGACTGATGCTGCCGGGAGGTCGAGGCCGATGTTTCCGAAGAAAAGGGCGCGCCCCGGCGGCGGAATGCACCCCGTTACGGTTCAAAATGGAAAGCCGGCTCGCGTAACCGTACTACTTATGCCGTCGGTACGGTTAAGAACAGGATTTTCGTATCTGGAACCGTACAAATCGGCTATTTT
>DWUW01000196.1 GCA_019120525.1 Candidatus Eisenbergiella stercorigallinarum
TTTTCCTCCAGCTCTTTCAGCATCCGGTACGCCGTTTTCCCGTTCACCGGATGGACCAGGCCCGGCGCGATGTCGCACAGGGGCTTCAGCACGAAGTCCCTGTTTTCCAGGTCCGGATGGGGTACGGTCAGGCGGGGCGTTTCAAGGATCTGCCCGTCAAAAAAGAGCACATCCAGATCCAGGGTGCGCGGCCCCCAGTGGATCTTTCTCTCCCTTCCCGCCTTCTGCTCCAGCTCCTGGAGGACATCCAGAAGCTGCTCCGGCTCCAGAAGGGTCTTTACCTTCATCACCGTATTCAGGAAATCCTCCTGCTTCACGCCGCCGTAGGGAGCCGTCACATAGACGGGAGCCACCTCCTCCACCCGGCACAGGGGATGGGCCTTCACGCCGTCGATCCCGGAGCGCAGATAGGCCTGCCTGTCCCCCAGGTTGGAGCCCAGCGCCACGTAGGCGGTATGCCATCCGCGCCGGATCCGCACGGCCACATCCTCAAAGGCCATCGGGATCGGCGCCTGGGGCTTGTGCAGGGTGAGCTCCACGCGCTCCACCAGCGGAAAAGCCAGAAGGATCTCTTTCGCCGTCTGCTCCGCGGCCGCTTCGATCAGGCTGAAGCGCTTTCCGGTCATCACCGCTTCTATCTTTTTGCACACCGCGCCGTAATCGGTGGAAAGGCCCAGCTCGTCCCGCTCTCCCGCCGCGCGCAGCCCGCACTCCAGGACCGCGTCCACATAAAAAGCCTGTCCCAGTCTCTTTTCTTCCTCATATACGCCGTGGCCGGCATAAATCCTCAGTCCTCTGATCCGGATCTGATCCTTCATCCCGCATTCCTCCTTACCGGTATTCCAGAATGGCCCGCGCCATCCGCGCGGCCCGCGCATTCTCCTTCACGTCATGCACCCGAACATGGGCACAGCCCGCCAGCACCGCCAGCACCGTGGTCACAAGCGTCCCTTCCAGCCGTTCGGAAACCGGAAGCTCCAGCGTCAGGCCGATCACGGATTTGCGGGACGCGCCAAGCAAAAAGGGGCAGCCCAGCGCATGGAGGCTGTCCAGATGGGCGAGCACCTCCAGATTCTGCTCCCGGCTTTTCGCGAAGCCCACGCCCGGATCCAGAATGATCCGGCCTTTGTCAATTCCGGCCTCCTTCGCGATCTCCAGCGTTTCCTTCAGATCCGCCAGAAGCTCCGGCAGGAAATCCCCGTATTCCGCCTGCCTGCGGTTATGCATCAGGCAGCAGGCAAGCCCGCTTTCCGCAAGGAAAGCCGCCATCTGCCCGCCGTCGTATTTCAGGCCCCAGATATCGTTGATCAGATCCGCCCCGGCCTGCGCCCCGGCGCGGGCCACTTCATATTTATAAGTATCCAGGGAAACCGGCACGTCAAAGCGCGCCTTCACCGCTTCGATCACCGGAGCCGTCCGTTCGATCTCCTCCGATACGGAAATCCGCGTATGCCCGGGCCGGGTGGATTCCCCGCCGATATCCAGCACGTCCATGCCCTCCGCGAGCATCCTTTCCACCTGGAAAAGCGCCGCGTCCGGCCGGTTATATCTTCCTCCGTCCGAAAAGGAATCCGGCGTCACATTCAGAATTCCCCAGATGTATGTCCTGTGGCTGTCCTTAAATTCTCTTCCGCCGATCCTCATTCTTAACCCCTTTCCAGCATCCGGTAAAAGCTTTCCCTGAGCGCCGCGTCCGTTTCAAACGCCCCCCGTGCGGCCACCGTCACCGTCCTGCTTCCCGGCTTTTTGACGCCGCGCATGGTCATGCACATGTGCTCCGCTTCCAGGAGCACCATCGCGCCCTTCGGCTTCAGATGCTCCATCAGCGCGTCCGCCACCTGCGCGGTCAGCCGCTCCTGCAGCTGCAGCCTCCTCGCGTATACCTCCACCGTCCTGGCGAGCTTGCTCAGCCCGGCCACCCGGCCGTCCGGCAGATAGGCCACATGGGCCTTTCCGAAAAAGGGAAGCATATGATGCTCGCACATGGAATAAAAGGTAATGTCCTTCTCCAGGACGATCCCCGCCTCCGATACCTCAAACTGCCTGGAAAGAGGCTCCGCCGCGTCCTGCTCCATCCCGGCAAACAGCTCCTCATACATCCTCGCGATCCGCTCCGGCGTCTCCAGAAGCCCTTCCCTGCTGACGTCCTCGCCAATCCCCTCCAGAAGGAGCCGGATCCCTTCCTCAATTTTTTTTCCGTTTACCATCGCTACCTCCCATGCTTTCCGTTAAGGCCCGGATGATCTTTCCCTGAAAGGACAGAGAGCCAAAGGCGACAACCACGCCGTCTTCCCCGGCCAGAAGCCTGGAAAGCTCCACCGCTTCCCGGGGACTGTCCGCCGCCGTCACATTCCCGCAATACCCCCGCACCAGCTCCGCCAGCTCCACCGGCGGGGTAGAACGGGGATTCGCGCTGTCCGAAGTGGTGATCACCGCCGCCGGCAGGCCGCAGGTGAGCCGGATGATCTTTTCCGCTTCCTTATCCTTTAATATTCCCATTATATAGATGATCCTGCGATTTGTAAAATAACAGCGGACCGATTCCGCAAGCCGCGCTGCCGCATCTTCGTTGTGCGCCCCGTCCACCACGAACAGAGGCCTTCCCGGAAACACCTGGAACCTTCCCGGCCAGGAGGCCTCCGAAAGTCCCTGGCGCAGCTTTTCTTCCGAAACGGGAAAGCCCGCCTCCGAAAGCGCCGAAAGCGCCTCCAGGGCAAGGACTGCGTTGTCGGTCTGCCAGGTCCCCGCGAAGGGGATCTGAAGCCCCTTCCACTCTTTATAGGAAAACCGCTGTCCCTTCAGGCTCCTGCGCACGCCGGAGATCTTTTCCGGATCCGCGACCCGCAGGCTGCATCCCCGCTCCCGGCAGGCCTCTTCGATCACCCGCATGGCTTCCGGCTTCTGTCTGAGGCTGACCACCCGGCTTTTCGGCTTTATGATCCCCGCCTTCTGCGCCGCGATCGCTTCCAGCGTATCTCCCAGCGCCGCCATATGGTCCATGCTGATGGATGCAAGCACGCAGACCAGAGGATCAGGGATCACATTGGTGGAATCCATTAGGCCGCCCATCCCTGCCTCCGCGATGGCGATATCGCACTTTTTTTCCTGGAACCACACAAAAGCGAGGGCCGTATCCACCTCAAAGGCGGTGGGATGGGGAAAGCCCTCCCCGGAAAGCTCCTCCGCCGCCCGGCTCACCCGCTCCATGCAGCGCGAAAACTCCGTCTTCGCGATCACCCTTCCGTTGATCCGGAACATGTCCCGGTGCTCCAGTAACTCCGGGGAACTGAAGAACCCCGTCCGGTATCCGGCGCGGGCGAGCGCGCCGGAGAGCATGGCCAGCACGCTCCCCTTCCCGTTCGTTCCCGCGATATGGACGAACGCCAGCTTCTCCTGGGGATCTCCCAGACGCCCAAGGAGCCTCCTGATGCTGGAAAGCCCCGGCACGACGCCGTATTTCTTACAGCCCTCCACATATTCCAACGCTTCGGCATAATTCATTTTCTGCTGCTTCCTCTCCTCCGTCGTCCGGATAAAAAAAGAAAAAAACGGATACACTGTCCGTATGCGAAAACTGTTACAGAATTTTATCAAATGCGGCATCCTTGGCTGGTGCCTGGAAATC
>DWUW01000197.1 GCA_019120525.1 Candidatus Eisenbergiella stercorigallinarum
AACCAATCCGGACGCGGCCATCCGGGGGATCCGCGCGATGAACCGCCCTACGGTGCTGATCGGGGGAGGCTATGACAAGCAGAATGAATACGATGAGTGGATCGAGGCCTTTGACGGGAAGGTAAAGAAGCTGGTGCTGATCGGCCAGACCCGGGAAAAGATAGCGGCCTGCGCCGCCCGGCACGGGTTTTCCGATTATGTGCTTGCCGATTCCTTTGAGGAATGCATGGATATCTGCGTAAAGAGCGCCAAACCCGGGGACGCGGTCCTTCTTTCCCCGGCCTGCGCGAGCTGGGGCATGTTTCCCAATTATGAGGTGAGAGGGAAGATGTTCAAGGAATATGTAAATAAGCTGAAGGGGTGAAAAGTGTGGCGACCCGAAAAAGAAAAAAACAGGGGGACTATTTTTTTGATTATACGCTGCTGTTCATCGTCCTGTTCCTGCTGGGGTTTGGGCTGATCATGGTCTACTCTACCAGCTTCTACGACGCGTCGATGACGGCGAGCCTCAATTATGACGGGGCCTATTACCTGAAGCACCAGGCGATGGCGGCGGTCCTCGGGCTCGCGGCGATGATGGTGGTGTCGCGGATTCCCTATCATTTCTGGGAACATTTCGCCCTTCTCGGATATCTGGTCTCCGCCGTGCTGATCGCGCTGGTCCTGACGCCTCTCGGCATTACGGCCAACGGCGCGACACGGTGGCTGAACCTGGGCGTTTCCGTGCAGCCCGCCGAGATCGCCAAGCTCTGTATGATCCTGTTTCTGGCGAGCTTTATCTGCAAGATTGGGAAAGGGATCCGTTCCTTCCGGGGATTTTTCCTGGTGCTCGCGCTGCCGCTGCCGATCTGCCTCATGGTCTGGCAGATCACGGATAACATGAGTTCCGCCATCATCATCTTCGGGATCGCCTTCCTGATGCTGTTTGTGGCGAGCCCGGAATACAAGCGTTTCCTGCTGCTTGGCGCGGCGGGGATAGCCGTGGCGGTGTTCGCGGTATTCGCCATCCTGCAGATGGACAGAATGGGAAACAGCCTGGATTTTAGGAGCAACCGGATCCTGGCCTGGCTGAACCCGGAGCAGTACGCCACGGGAACGGGATTCCAGACCCTGCAGTCCCTGTATGCCATCGGTTCCGGCGGCATTTTCGGAAAAGGGCTGGGGCAGTCCATGCAGAAGCTGGGCTTCCTGCCGGAGGCGCAGAACGACATGATCTTTTCCATCATCTGCGAGGAGCTGGGGCTGTTCGGGGGGATCGCGGTCATCCTGCTGTTCATCCTGCTCTGCTGGCGTTTCATGGTGATCGCCAACAACGCGTCGGACCTGTTCGGGGCCCTTCTGGTGGTGGGCGTCATGGGACATATCGCCATCCAGGTCATCCTGAATATCGCGGTGGTTACCAATACGATCCCGAATACGGGGATTTCCCTGCCGTTTATCAGCTACGGGGGCTCGTCCGTCATGTTCCTTCTCATTGAGATCGGCCTGGTGATGAGCGTGGCGCGGGGAATCCGGCTGAAGGCAGTCTGACAGACACCATGGATCCCGTCCCGGCATAGGATAGGATAGCACTGTCTTGAAAAAAACCGGGAAGGTGGACGTTTGAAGTCTGTTTATATCCGCGGAAACGCGTCTCTGTACGGCGAAGTGACGATCCAGGGCTCCAAGAACGCGGCGCTGCCGATCATGGCGGCGGCCCTTCTGGTGCCGGGAGTGTGTGTACTTGAGAATTGCCCCCGAATCTCGGATGTGGAATGTATGTGCCGGATCCTGGAAAGCATTGGCTGCGGGGTCGTAAGGAAGGGGCGGCAGATCCGCATTGACGCTGCGTCCCTGACGGGAAGTCGGCTGCCGGGGGAATATGTGGCACGCATGCGTTCCTCCGTCATGCTCATGGGGCCTCTTCTGGGGAGGTTGGGGGAAGTGTCCTTATGCCATCCGGGAGGCTGTGTGATCGGAGACCGGCCGATCGATATGCATATCCGTGCCCTGTCCCGGATGGGGGCGTCCTGCAGGGACGACGGGAGCCTGCTTTTCGCCTCTTCCTGCGGGCTCAGGGGGACGCTCATCCGCCTGGATTATCCCAGCGTGGGGGCGACGGAGAATGTGATCATGGCGGCGGTGCTGGCCGATGGGGTAACCTGTCTGGAAAACTGCGCCCAGGAGCCGGAGATCGCGAGGCTGTGTGAATTTTTGACGTGCTGCGGCGCGTCGATCGCCCGGAAAGGGCCGGGAAGGCTTATGATCCGCGGGCAGAGTCGGCTGCGGCCCTGCGTCTATACCATCCCCGCGGACCGGATCGTGGCGGGAACCTATCTGTGCGCCTGTCTCGCGGCGGGCGGGGAGGTATTTTTGCGGGGAGCGCCTGCCGGAGAAAACGACGCGCTTGAGAAGACGGCGGAACGGATGGGCGCCGGGCTGGAGCGGACACCGGCCGGGCTTTTGGTAAGGCGGACGGGATCCCTTCTGTCTCCGGGAGAGGTGACGACGGGAAGCTTCCCTTCCTTCCCCACGGATCTGCAGTCGCCCCTTCTTGCGGCGATGGCGCAGGCGGAGGGAGAGAGCCGCCTGAAAGAAACGGTCTTCAACGGGCGCTTCGGCGTGGCTGAGGAGCTGAACCGGATGGGGGCGGGGATCACGGTGGAAAAGGACCTTGCCAGGATCCCGGGAGGACGGAAGCTCACGGGCAGGCGGGTCAGGGCCCGCGAGCTGCGGGGCGGGGCGGCGCTTGTGGTCGCCGGCCTGTGCGCGCGGGGGGATACGCTGGTGGAGAACCGGGGCTATGTGGACAGGGGATATGAAGATATCTGCCGGGACCTGCGCCTTCTTGGAGCATCTGTCCAGGAGGGCTGAGCGGCGGAGGATGGGAAAGAACGGCGATGGACAGAAAAACGGCGAAAAAAGAATGGAAAACAGGAGGAGGCCTTCTGAGGTCTCCGGAAAAGAGCCGGTTCCGTGTGGTAAACGGCAGGAAAAACAGTTCCCCGCAAAAGGGCGGCGGGCTGGAGAGCCTCCAGAGAAGGGGCCTCAGGCGCAGGCTCCTGATCCTGGCCGCCTCCCTTGGGATCCCCGCCCTTCTTGCCCTGGTTTTTCTGTTCCTCCTGCAGTATTTTCATGTGGAAAATATTTATGTGGAGGGAAACCTTCATTATACAAGCGAAGAGATCATCGACATGGTGACGGGGGAGCGGTTTGGGGACAATTCCCTTTATCTTTCCTTAAAGTACCGGAATAAGGGCGTTGAGGGCATCCCCTTCATCCAGACCATGGATGTGGACGTGCTTTCTCCGGACACCATCCGGATCGTGGTCTATGAGAAGACGGTGGCGGGCTATGTGGAATATCTGGACCGGTATATGTATTTTGACAGGGACGGCATCGTGGTCGAGGCCTCCGAGACCAAAACGGAGGGGATCCCGGAGATCGCGGGGATCGAATTTTCCCAGGTGGTGCTCTACGAGCCGCTTCCCGTGGAAAACGGAGGGATTTTCAGGGAAATCCTTTCCATCACCCAGATCCTGTCAAAATACGGCCTGAGCGCGGACAAGATCTATTTTGACGATACGGGGGAAATGACCCTGTATTTCGGCGAAGTGAGGGCAAAGCTCGGGGACGAGGGCAATATCGAGGAAAAAATGGCAAGGCTTCAGCAGCTTCTGCCGAGCGCGGAGGGGAAGAAAGGGGTGTTCCGTCTGGAGAACTATTCCGGAAGCGGGGAAAATGTTTCCTTCGAGCTGGACGGCTGACGTCCGTTTTTGCGCAGAAAAGTGAAAAAAAGAGGTTGCTTTATCCGTAAAATAATTATATGATAGGAACAGTGAAGCTTATCTGAAAAAGGAGGAAAAACCTTTGCTGGAAATTAAGTCAAATGATGCTGAGTCTTCCGCAAGGATCATAGTGATCGGCGTAGGCGGAGCGGGCAATAATGCTGTGAATAGAATGATCGATGAAAAGATCGACGGAGTGGAATTTATCGGAGTCAATACGGACAGGCAGGCGCTTCAGCTCTGCAAGGCGCCCAGGCTTTTGCAGATCGGCGAAAAGCTGACGAAGGGGCTCGGCGCGGGCGCCAAGCCCGAGGTGGGACAGAAGGCCGCGGAGGAAAGCACGGATGAGATCACCAACGCCCTTACCGGCGCGGATATGGTGTTTGTCACCTGCGGCATGGGAGGCGGGACCGGAACGGGAGCCGCTCCTGTTATCGCGGGGATCGCGAAGGAAATGGGGATCCTGACTGTCGGCGTGGTGACCAAGCCCTTCCGTTTTGAGGCGAGGACGCGTATGACCAACGCGCTGAGCGGGATCGAGCGGCTGAAGAACAGCGTGGATACGCTGATCGTGATCCCGAATGACAAGATCCTTGAGATCGTGGACCGCAGGACCACCATGCCGGAAGCGCTCAAGAAGGCGGATGAGGTCCTTCAGCAGGGTGTCCAGGGAATCACGGACCTGATCAATGTACCCGCTGTCATCAACCTGGATTTCGCGGATGTGCAGACGGTCATGAAGGACAAGGGCATCGCCCATATCGGCATCGGCCACGGCAAGGGAGACGACAAGGCCAGCGAGGCGGTCAAGATGGCTGTGGAAAGCCCGCTGCTTGAGACGACCATCGCAGGCGCGACGGATGTGATCATCAACGTCAGCGGCGATATTTCCATGTATGACGCGGACGACGCGGCGAGCTATGTGCAGCAGCTTACCGGCGATGATGTGAATATTATTTTCGGGGCCATGTATGACGATACCACGCCGGATACCTGCACGATCACGGTGATCGCGACAGGACTGGAGGACAGGGCGCTGAACCAGCAGCAGTCCGGCAGGATCGCTTCCTCCTTCAGCGTGAAGCCTTCCATCGGCGGCGTGAAGCAGGTCCAGCCGAATGTGGCGGCAAGGAACTACCATCCCACCCAGGGAAGTGCGTCCATGCAGCAGCGTCCGGCGGCCCAGCAGCCGAGGCCTTCCGTGCAGCAGCCGTCCCAGGGGCTGAACGGGATCCGCAGGCCGGGAAACCTGAGGAGCAACGTGGAAGAAAAGACGCTGAAGATCCCGGATTTCCTGCAGAAGAAATAATTGACCGGAAGCGGACGCCGCTGCCCGGGGCATTTGACGGAATTTCACAGTGGAGAGAGACTCATACATAGAGCGGAGCGGATCATCGGCTCCGCTTCTTTCATAGGCCGGGATATTTCCGGCTCCCGCCTGTGAGGGAAGGCGCTGCACGGAAGACGCGTACACTTTTAACAGGAAAAGAGGTAGGAAAGCATGTACAGAGACCATACGAAAAAGATCCGGATCGGGGACAGGG
>DWUW01000198.1 GCA_019120525.1 Candidatus Eisenbergiella stercorigallinarum
CGGAAGCAAACAAATTGGAATCGGAATTAAAACAAAGGGCGGAGAGCCTTTAAAATCTAAGACCGGAAAGGAAGAAAAAGCCATGAACAGAAAAGAAAGAACCGAACAGAAGATGCATGAGCTGTTTCACAGCCACGCCGCCGGGGCTGAGGGCAGCGACGGCGAATTCATGCAGATCCTGCAGGGATATATCTTTGGGGATGTGTGCTATACCGGCAGCCTGGACAACCGGATGCGGGAGCTGGTTACCGTCACCGTCCTCACCGTACTCAGCGCCCTGCCGCAGCTGAAGGCTCATGTCGGAGCCAGCCTGAACGCCGGATGTACGCCGGTGGAGATCCGGGAGGCGGTTTACCAGTGCGCGCCTTTTATCGGCTTCCCGAAGACCCTGAACGCCATCGCCGCGATGAACGAGGTCTTTTCCGAACGGGGAATCGACCTGCCCCTGCCCGAACAGAGTACGCTGGCCTCCCCCAACGAGCGCTTTGAAAAGGGGCTGGCCATCCAGGCCCCGCTCTATGGGGATGAGATCAAAGACCGCTATACCTGGCTGCCCAAACCCTTTGACGAGGCCGTGCCCCGGTTCCTCACGGAGCTGTGCTTTGGAGATTTTGGCATCCGCACCGGCCTGGACGAAAGGACCCGGGAGCTGCTTACGGTAGTGCTGCTTGCGGCCATGGGAGGCGCTGAAGTGCAGGTGAAAAGTCATGTGGAGGGCGCGCTGAAGGCGGGCAATACCAAAGAGGAGCTTGTCTGCGCCCTGGTGCATGCAGGCGGCTATATGGGCATTCCGCGGCTGTTCAATGCCCTCAATGCCTGCAAAGATCTGCTGACCGAAGAATAAAGAATTTTTTATGGAAGTGAAGTAAGGGGGACTTTGTCATGAAGATCGTTGTGCTGGAGGGCAGCCCGAATAAAAATGGCTCCACCCATATCCTTGCGGACTGCTTCCGCCAGGGAGCGGAGGGCGCGGGGCATACGGTAGAAATGGCGGATGTGGCGCACGCGGATATTCATCCCTGTACCGGCTGCATTCACTGCGGCTATGAAGGCCCCTGCGTCCAGAAGGACGACGTGGAAGGCATCCGTGAGAAAATTCTGGAGGCAGATATGCTGGTGTTCGCCACACCGCTGTATTACTATGGCATGTCCGCCCAGCTGAAGACCATGGTGGACCGTTTCTGCGCTTTCAACAGCTCCATCCAGCGGAAACACATGAAGTCGGCGCTGCTTGCCGTGGCATGGAACAGCGACGGCTGGACCTTCGACGCCCTGGAAGCACACTATAAAACGCTGGTGCGGTACTTAAATCTTCAGGATATGGGGATGATCCTGGGCAGGGGCTGCGGCACGCCTGACATGACACGCCATTCCTCCTGTACCCGGCTGGCTTACGAGCTGGGCAGCTGCCTGAAGTGACGGGAAGAGGTAAAACGGAACAGGGAGCAGATACCGGATGGGTGGGACAGAAGTACTGTTTCACCCATTTCCTATAAATTTAGAGAAGGAGAGACCGACATGAAAAAAATATTGTCACTGTTATTGGCCATGACACTGGCATTTTCTCTTGCAGCCTGCGGAGGCCAGGATGCGTCCTTAGGCGGAAGCGGAGTGTCTGTCGAGAAAGCAGGCGCTTCTGAAGTCGCCTCGCAGCCGACCGGAACCGAAACATCTGTGGAAACGGAAGAGACTGCCGGAGAGGGCGGAACGCTCGTTGCATACTTCTCCTGGTCCGGCAATACGGAGCACATGGCGCAGATCATTGCGGAGCAGACGGGCGGCAGCCTGTTTGAGATTGAACCTGCTACCCCTTATACGGATGACTATGACACCCTTCTGGATATCGCAAGACAGGAGCAGTCGGATAACGCGCGTCCGGAGCTGGCCGCTCAGGTGGAGGACTGGGACAGCTATGATGTGGTCTTTGTGGGCTTCCCAAACTGGTGGAGCGACGCGCCGATGGCAGTCTATACCTTCCTGGAGAGCTATGACTGGATGGGAAAGACTTTGATTCCCTTTAATACCAGTGCCAGCGGCGGTTTCGGAAGAAGCCTTTCCGGAATTGAGGAGAGCGCCGCTGGCGCGGAGATCCTGGATGGCCTGGATCTGACGGAAAGCGAACTGTCCGACGCGCAGAGCCGTATCACCGAATGGCTGGACGGCCCTGGGCTGAACGGATAAGCCGGGAAGGGAGGGCACATGAAGCCGAAAGCGGTCTTTAAGATCGGGATCGATGTACTGATGACGCTGGGACTGCTTTTCCTGATGGGTTATCAGTTCTGGGGCGATGTGGCGCACGAGTGGGCCGGAGCAGTGATGTTCCTGCTGTTTATCCTTCATCACATCCTCAACGCAGGCTGGTATAAGAGCCTGTTTCGCGGGAAAGCGACGCCCTTCCGTGTGTTTCAGACCGTCATCGATCTGCTGGTGTTCCTTTCCATGATCGGGCTGATGGTCAGCGGGATCATGCTTTCCAACCATGTTTTTGCCTTTCTGAACATTCACGGAGGGATGTCCTTCGCAAGGCTTCTGCACATGGCCGCTTCCCACTGGGGCTTTGTGCTGATGGCCCTTCATCTGGGGCTCCACCGGAACATGTTCATGGGGATCTCCGGGAAGGCGCTGAAATTACGGCAGCCTTCCCGTGTACGCAGAATCCTGCTTCCGATTCCCGGCACTGGGATCGCGATTTACGGCCTGAGCGTGTTTATCCGGCGGGATCTGCTCACCTGTATGCTGGTGCGGACGCAGTTTGTTTTTCTGGATTTTGGGGAATTCATCCCGCTTTTTTACCTGGATTACCTGGCCATGATGGGAACATTTATTTTCGCCGCCCATTACGTCTCCAGGCTGCTGCGGAAAGCATCAGGGAAAAAGCGTTCAAAGAAAGAAGGAGGTTATTCAAAATGAAAAAGAACATTGGAAACGCACTTGCACTGTACCCTACGCCCCTGGTTGTTGTGGGCGCAATGGTAAATGGAAAGCCCAACTGGCTGCTGGTCGGCCATCTTGGCATCATCGGCCACGACCATGTGATGGTGAGCCTGGCCAGCGCCCACTATACCAACCAGGGCATTAAGGAGAGCAGAAAACTTTCCATCAATATCGTAGATGAGGCGCTTCTGCCGAAGGCAGACCGTTCCGGCTGTGTCAGCGGCAGCAAAGCGGATAAATCGGAGCTGTTTGAATATGTCCTGGACGAGGCGGGCGTACCCATGATCGCCCAGGCGCCGGTGACCATGGTGTGCAGCGTGGAGGACATCTATAAGACAAAGGGATTCGAAAGCTTTATCTGCACCATCGACGCCACCTATGCCGAAGAAACCGTCCTGGACGAATCCGGAAAGCTTGACTACCGCGCCCTGAAGCCGGTACTGTTTGAGATGCCCACCTACGAGTATCTGCGCACGGGAGATGTGATTGGCAGGTGCATGTCCTTTGGAAAGGAACAGCAGGAATGAGCGTGGAAAGGAACGGAAAAACGGAACCGGAGAAAAAAGACCATCCGCTGATCGTCTCCTATTCCTATTCCGGAAATACGCACAGGATCGCACAGGGCCTGCAGAAGCTCACCGGGGGAGACTGGATCGAGGTCCATCCCTGGCAGCCCTATCCGATGGCCTTCCCGGAACTGCTGGAACAGGTAAAACGGGAGGTCCGGTCCGGATTTCATCCGGGGCTCCTTCCGGTTTCAGGTTCGCCGCGCCCCTATTCCGTCGTATTCGTGGGCTCCCCCAACTGGTGCGGTACGATCGCGCCGCCGATGGCTTCCTGGCTTTATAAAAACAACCTGGACGGAAAGATTATTCTCCCGTTCTATTCGCACTGCGGAGGGGTATCGGGAGACCTCCGGGGAGCTGTCTCCAGACTGTGCCCCAAAGCGGATGTGCGGGAAGTGCTTGGCGTGATTGGAGACGGCGGAGACGATCTGACGGAAATCTTACGGCAATGGCTTATAAACTCAAACTTCGCACTTGAATAAGTGCCTGTGCACTTTGAAAATTCAATAAAATCTGGCAATAAAATAGCATGAAACCGTCTGGTTTGGTATAATTGAATTGACCAAAAACAATTACAACCGGAGGCTCA